>NZ_PDZN01000029.1:0-84088 GCF_002735765.1 Janthinobacterium sp. BJB304 | reverse complement strand
GGCAGGGGGGGCGCCGGCTGGCTGCGGCTGCCCGTCTGCACGGGGGGCTTGCTGTCCTGTTTGCCTTTTGCTACGGCGTCGCGGCCATCCTGTTCCTGCTGGATGGCGCGCTGCAAGTTGCCGGCGGACTGGTCTTTGTTTTCGTTCATGCTTGGCCTCCCTGGAAACGAAGATCCAGTATCGGCGCGGCGCCACCATCAAACGGTGCGCTTGCTAACAGAGTGGCGCAAACGGGCGTAAAGTTATATGATGATTGACATAAATGTAGGAGGGCAGCATGAAAGTAAGCAGGGAGCAGGCGGCGCTGAACCGCGAGCGCATCGTCGACGTGGCGGCAAGATTTTTCCGCGAAAAGGGCTATGACGGCATCGGCGTGGCCGACCTGATGAAGAACGCGGGCCTCACGCATGGCGGCTTCTATGGCCATTTCGCGTCCAAGGAAGATTTGATGATCGAGGCGTGCCAGCACGCCTTGAACAAGTCGCTGGAAGGCTGGCGGGCGAAGATTGCCAGCGACCCGCAGCGGGCGCTGCCGGCCATCATCGACAGTTATCTGACCACCCGGCACCGCGACCAGCCGGGCACGGGCTGCCCGGCGGCAGCCATGGGCGCGGACGTGGCGCGCATGTCGCCCGGCGCGCGCCCCGCGTTTACGCAAGCCACGCGGCAGCAGTTCGCGCTGCTGGAAGGCTTGCTGCCCGACGGCGCGCCCGATGGTACGCCGGAGCGGCGGCGCCAGCAGGCCATTGCCACGTTTGCCGCCATGGTGGGCGCCATGGTGCTGGCCCGTTCCGTCGATGACGAAGCGCTGTCGGCGGAAATCCTCGATGCCGTGAAGGCGCAATTGCTGCCAGACTGATGGCGTTCCCCCTGTCAGCCGGCCTCGTCGCATGGTAGGCTTCGGTTTTCAGATTTTGGGATCATCCATGCTGCTCTGGCTCAGGCAATACCGGCGTCCTCTGTTGGCCGGAGACATCACCGCCGGTATCGTTGTCGCCATGATGATGGTGCCACAAGGCATGGCTTACGCCTTGGTGGCCGGTTTGCCGCCCGTGGTCGGCATCTACGCCAGCATCCTGCCGCCCGTGCTGTACGCCTTGTTCGGCAGCAGCATGACGCAATCGGTGGGCCCCATGGCCATCGTCTCGCTGATGACGGCCGCCGCTCTGGCGCCGCTGGCCGACCCCGGCTCCTCGCTGTACATCGTGCTGGCCGCCCAGCTGGCCTTCATCAGCGGCCTGGTCCTGCTGCTGTGCGGCGTGCTGCGGCTGGGCTTCATGGCCAGCTTTTTGTCGCGTCCCGTGATCAGCGGTTTCAGCAATGGCGCCGCGATCCTGATCATCTGGGGCCAGATTACGCCCCTGCTGGGCGCAACGCTTCCCCACTGGCACGCGCCCAGCCTCGTGCTGGGGCTGTCCGGCCTGCTGTTCCTGTGGCTGGCCAAGCGCTACGCATCGCGCCTGCTGCAGCGCTGCGGGCTGAACAAGGTGGCCGCCGACGTGGGCGCGCGCCTGGCGCCGATGGCGCTGGTGCTGGCCGGCATCGCGCTCGTCGCCTATGGCGGCCTGGCAGCGATGGGCGTGCAGACGACGGGTCACGTGCCCAGCGGCTTGCCGGGACTGAACCTGGCCACCTCGGGCGCCCATTGGCGCACCTTGCTGTCGCCGGCGTTGCTGATCGCCTTCATTATCTTCCTGATGAGCATGTCCGCCGCCCAGACCCTGGCGCAAAAACGCGGTGAAAAACTGCAGACGAACCGCGAACTGCTGGGCCTGGGCGCGGCCAACGTGGCCAGCGCACTGTCGGGCGGCTTTCCCGTCACGGGCTCGATTTCGCGTTCGGCCGTCAATTTCCAGGCGGGCGCCAACACGCCCCTGGCCAGCATCATCACGGCGAGCCTGCTGGCGCTGGCGCTGGTGGCGCCCACGGGCTGGCTGGCCCTGCTGCCGCTGCCCGTGCTGGCCGCCACCATCATCTTTGCCGTCAGCAGCTTGCTGGACTGGGATACCTTGAAATTGTCGTGGCGCTACGACCGCAGCGATGCGCTGGCCCTGCTGGCGACGACGGCCGGCGTGCTGGTGCTGGGCGTGGAAGCGGGCGTGGTGATCGGCGTGCTGCTGTCGATGGGGACGCTGATCTGGCGCGCCAGCCGCCCCCATATCGCGGTGCTGGGGCGTATCCCGAACAGCGAGCACTTCCGCAACGTGGAGCGCTACGAGGCGCAGACCTTGCCCGACGTCTTGCTGCTGCGCATCGATGCGGGCCTGTTCTTCGGCAATGTGGAAGCCGTCACGGAGCGCGTGGAAGACGAGTTGCGCGGCCACCCGACGGCGCGCCACCTGGTGCTGGTGCTGTCGGCCGTCAATCAGATCGACAGCACGGCCTTGCTGGGCTTGATCGAGCTCAACAGCACGCTGGCCAAGCGCGGCATCAGCCTGAACCTGGCCGAGGTGAAGGGCCCCGTGATGGACCGTTTGCGCCAGAGCAGTTTATTGAAAGACCTCAGCGGCAAGCTGTACCTGAGCACGGCGCTGGCGACGAACGATTTGAGCGGGAGCACAGCATGACAATGGAATTGAATCTGCATGGCGAGCCGCGTGCGATCGGCAGCGTGCTTGCGCTGGAACAAGCGCTGCAGGAAGCGCGCGCCCTGGCCCAGTGCGAGCTGTGGCTGACCATGGCGACCGATGCGGAGCAGGGCCCGGCCCTGTGCATGCTGCGCAATGGCGGCAACGCCTGGCTGATGTATCTGTCGGGCCAGGAAGACTCGAGTTTTCACTCGCTGGGCGACGAGGAGGCAGACGGCGTTTGCAGCTATCTGCTGTCGAATGGCCAGGTGGATGAGTATCCGGAAGCGTGGTGCATTGATGTGGAACACTGCCAGCGTGCCTTTGCCGATTTTTTCAGGACGGGCGGCGCGCGGCCGGCCGCCATCGAGTGGGAGGCGGACTGACATGCCGCACACCATCATCGCCGAGATCGACAGAGACTTGCTGGCCGCGCTCGATGCCAGGGCAGGTTTATTGATGCTGCGCGCCATCCTGCTGCGCTACAAGGCCAGCGGCGTGACGGCGGCGCAAGTGGCCGGCTTGCTGCAGGAATTGCGCGCGTCTGCGCAGGACGGCGTGCAGGATGAGGCGCGGGAAGACGTGATACTGGACGCCCTCGACTTGGTGACGGGCTGGTGCACGCCGCAGCTGCGGGTATGGGACGAGGCAGGGGGAAACCGTGCATCCTGAAAAGTTCAAGCACGTGATGGGCCTGCCGTCCGCCGAACGCCATGGCTATTTTGTGCGCAAGGTAGCCGATACGCAAGAAGTGTGGGGCTTGTACCACGACGGCTGGGCCACGGCGCAAGCCGACGCCAAGGTAGCGATACCGTTCTGGCCGGAAGCGGCATACGCGCAAGCGTGCGCCAGCGGCGAGTGGGAACATTTCCAGCCGCGCGCCATCGCGCTCGACGATTTTTTGAGCAAGTGGCTGCCCGGCATGGCCGGCAACGGCCAGCTGGCGTCCGTTTTTCCCGTGCCGCAAGGCCGCGCCAGCATCGCGGCGCCGGACGATTTACGGAGGGATTTGCAACATGAGGCAGAACAATATGAATGAAGACAAGGATCGCCTCGACGCCTGGTACGACGGCTCGGCCATCTGCCTGATCGCCGTCGGTGCGCACGGCGACCCGCTGGACCTGGGCGACGACGAAGTGCGCGCCCTGATCGCGAAGCTGCAGCAATGCCTGGCCGAGTCCGAGGCTGGCGCGGTGCCTGACTGAAGGTTCAGGCGGCCGCCAGCGCCTTTTCCATCGCCACGCTGGCCAGGCTGATGCCGCTCGGGTGCGCATACGCTTCCGCGCGCAAGGCAACAAAACCGGCGGCCCGGTAAAACGGCTCCGCATTGAGCGAGGCGGACAGGTGCAGGCGCACTATGCCGCGCCCACGCGCCAGCTGCTCCAGCGCCGCCAGCAGGCGCTTGCCGATACCGAGTCCCGCGCGCGCGGGATCGACGAAGACGGCATCGACTTCCTGCTTGTCCGCATCGAGCATGGCGTAGCCGGCGATGGCCTCGTCCTGCATGGCGACGATGCCGCCACCGGCAGCCAGCATGGCGCCATACGATGCCGGCACGGGCGAGGCCGTCCACGCGGCGATCTGTTCCGGCGCATAGTGCGTGGCGCAACTGACGCGCACGGCCACCGTGCGCAGGGCCCACAGGGCGTCGATGTCAGAGGGCAGGGCGGGGCGCAGGGTGATGGGCATGGGGGCTTTCCGGGCAAAAGGAGCATGCTAGCGCAACAGCTTGCACGGCGCCAGCATGAGTTTGTCAATTGTCACTGCGCCGGCTTGTCCGGATCGATGTAATACGAGCCCGGCGGCGCACCCGGCACTTTCACCCGGAACTTCAGGCCGGACAGCAGCTTGTCCCACAAGGCGATGGCCTCCTCGTCGGTCAGCGACGCGGCGTCGGCTGCGCCGACCATGTTGTGGGCGACTTTGGTGTACATATGCGCCTCCAGTACAGATGGATTCGCGACATCGCGCGGTTTGCCGACCAGGGCCCATTCAAAATCGTGCACGCCATCTGTTCGTCGTATCAGCGACTCTTCTCCTTGCCAGTGCTGGACGTTGCGTTTGCCCTCGCGTAGCAGGGTTCTCTTGGGATAGCGATTGCCTTGTCTTTTCTTGGCCATATCAATACGGCCCAAGAGGGATAGTTCAATGTGCATTTTTTCATACAATTCACTCGAATAATCCATATATGCATTTTTATTCGAGCTTACTGAAAATGTGACGTCAGGAAAACTGGGGAAATACAGCCCCGCACTAACTATTTCCTGTTCCTCATAGCTATTTCCCTTAATGAATCCGTAAGGAATGCAATTTCCCGGTTCCGTCGGTATGTCAGATTCTTCGCGTAATTGAAAATTATTTGCACGAACTATTTGTTCGGCAGCGACATCCATTCTTGTTTTTCCTTCAGGAGTAGTGTCTCCTATGGTAAATGTGATATTTCCTTTTGTAATGTACGTATTGAAATATACATTGCCTTCATTTTTGGTATATTTGTCAGGGAAATATTGAATCTGCCAAATGCCTTCGGCTGGGAATTTTCCATTGTAGATAATTTCCGAAGTTGGGTTGTTGAATTTTATTCGTTCAATATCTTCTAGAACTTGTTTGTCGCGTCCTGCCAATCCATCGGTTCTTATTTCAATCGTTGATGGTAGTGATGTTTCCCCAAAAATCAATTCTGTCTCTTGCGGTATGCGCAGGGTGTAGCGCCCAAAACATGCCAATTT
Organism: Janthinobacterium sp. BJB304; assembly: GCF_002735765.1. NCBI lineage: Bacteria > Pseudomonadati > Pseudomonadota > Betaproteobacteria > Burkholderiales > Oxalobacteraceae > Janthinobacterium > Janthinobacterium sp. BJB304. Next base: position 78,792 of record NZ_PDZN01000029.1, on the reverse strand, counting down.
CGTTTTTAGAAAGAGCACTTCAAGACGTTTAGTAAGAGCGATATTTTCTGACACGGCATTCTCCTCGATCGAACTTAGCGCTTTGAAAGGTTGGAACAATCCAAACATTGCAATAGTGGTGAAAAGAATTTTTTTTTGACTAAACATGATCAATTCCACTTTGCTGTTTTTGCGATTTGTATAATGGAATATAGCATTGATGCAAGTACATTTGGATTCGAATAGCTATCTTGGTGCCCGTAATCAGTTCCATCTTTCACCCCATGAATAAATAACCGTTCTTTTTTAAAGCACTTTTCTAAATTTTTTGAGGGTACTGTGTCATCGCCAGCGGCACTGGCTGGCATTAGCCGCAATCGTAGTTTTTGAGGGCCAGCTTGAACAATAAGCTCATTTTTGGCGTTGTCTCCGTGCAGAGACCATTTTTCAGGAGAGAGTGACTTGGGTCTTTCTTTGGCATCTGGTAGCCCGCTGTTAAGCCCATGGATTACTTTGAATGCGACGTTGCCATAACTTAAACGCTTCGGTGATGCGCAGTAGCTTGCATAAGTAAGGGAGTGGAACGTATCTTTTATTGATTCTAAAAATTCAAACGCGTTTTTGAGCCTGCGATTAACGTTCATCAAACCACCACCATTTTTTTCTTCTATTTTTGCCGGATTTATCCATTCTGGATTTATTAGCCGCCACCACGCATTTGGTGGTTGCAAATAAATAGCATCCAATGCTGTAGCGCCCTCGCGCGGCCAGCTCCACAGTTCTTTGTCTTGCTGATCTACCACCCTGAGCCATTTTTCACCGTACACGACGCCAGGCATCATCTCCAGCGGTGCCGGGGCATTCGCCAGAATGGCGGTCGCATGGACACCATTGATGCCAAGTACCTCAGCTTCGTATTCACCGGCAGTAGTGTCTTTTTCCTGAAAGCCGAATCGCATGCGCTTATACGCCCCGGCGGCGCCGATGGCTGGCATAACACTGTGATAAATGCCAAGTATGGTCAGGTCACTGTCGTTGACTATTTTTCCATAGTCAGGGTGTATCAAGGCGCGGGCCAGCAGGCCCCCCATGCTGTGTGTGACCAGAATGACTTCATGACAATTGAATCCTCGCTCACGATAACCTTTGACCAGGCCTCTTAGGCGTTTGGCAATGGTCACGGCAGTGACGCTATTGCTCTGCACAAAGTTGTAGCCCATCGCGTGAACTGGGTACCAGCATGCCGCGATTTTTTCAAGTCTTCTTCCGTTACGGGATTGCCTGATATGCCACCAAACGTGGATGGGTCTTTCATTACCGACGCACTCAAGCCACTTGTCCCGCGCCAGACTGGATGCAGCTTCCCGCCTAACACCATATTGTTCATGTGCTTTTCAGTGTGTTGGAGCATGGAGCCATAAGCTCCATCAAATAACACTTCGCTCCAGCCGCGCCATCGGGCTACCTGCGCTGGAGTTGTGAACGCTTGCGGTTTCCCTTGTACAGGACGGCTGCCGGGGTTGACTCTGTTCGAGCCCATCAGGGGAGGGATGGCTGTCAGACTGTCAGGAACGTTCTGATGTCGTATATCGGAAGCCATTGTTTGTGGTCCCTCCGCGTCAAATCGTCCATTGTTTTCTGTGTAATGGTAGTATTCGACTTCTGTTTCGTTGGGGTCAAACACCAATTGACGTTGTTGAGGCGTAGCTTCTCTGAACCATCCGCCTAAACCAGTTCCGGCTGCAACGTCTGCCATCCCTCCCACCCCCATCAAGTCGTCCGGTCGCCATGCTCGATTGTCCGGGCGCTCCAACCGTTTTTGCCGCGCCTTGGACATACGTAAGTTGCTGCCCATGACACCCGGCAGAAAGATAATCGGTATCACTTTGCCTGGAGGCTTGGCGACCTCATGGCGTGCTGTGTCGCTGGTTCTGGTCATCTGCACCGCGTACTCAGCCCATCCGCCCACACCCTGTGTAAATTCTCTTGGATGATTACCTCGTTTGTTCAGCTCATCGTTGTCACTCATGGCAGTTCTCCCTTATAGCGAATGATGTAGCTGTCCATGCCCGTGGATTTTTGTAGTTGCGTGGAACCGTCTTCCGCGCTTTTGCCGGGCATGTTGCCGTCATCGCGCAGGATTTCAAAAGCAAGGCCAACGGCCGGTGTATCGTCGACATTCACCAGCAACACTTCCTGGTCAAAACTGCTGTGTGGCCGTTCATTGAATTCCTGCGACACGCTCTTCGGCGCCAGGGTTTCCAGGTTGCCGTTGAAGAGCACGGGCGAGGAGGTGAAGAACTGCACCTTGTCGCTGATTTCCAGCATGTGGTTGGCGCCGTGCAGGCGCACGCCTTTCTTGCCCTTGATGTTGACCCAGTCCGCTTCGCTGATCAGCGACAGCACTTTCCGGGCGAGGATTTCCACCTCGTCGCTCTGGGCCTGGATGGCTACCTTGCCGCTGGCGGCGATCAGTTTCATGCCGGCCTTGTGCACGAACAGGCTGAAGGTTTTGGCGATGCTGGCAAACATGCTGTCGCCGCTGGCGAGTGAAATATGTTTGCTGCTGGTGAGTGCCACATGCTCGCTGGCGGCCAGGTGGATGGACTGGGCCGTGCTCAGCTCGATGCCGGCCGGGCTGGCCAGCACCAGATGTGGTTCAGACAGTTCCGGGAAGTCGCCGCCGCTGCCCTTGATGGCGGCGTTTTGCCGTTGGATGGTGTCGGCCACGGCGCTTTGCTGTGCGGTACTGTCCTGCGCGCCCGCATCGACGGCCATGCCGGCCAGTCCCTCATGCAGTTGGCGTGCCTGCGCCAGGCGGGACTGTGTTTCGTCGAGCTGTTTGATCGACGCGGCGCCTGCCGAAGTCTCTGTGCTGATCAGCATGCCTCTGGCAGCGCGCAGGGCGCCCCAGGCGTTGCTGGCCAATTCAAAGCCCGCGCCGCGCGCTTCCTTGCGCCCGGCATTGTCGTCGATGCGGGTGATGTTGCCCAATGAAAGCCTGCTGTCCTGGTGCTCGCTGCGCAGCTGTGCCTGGATCGCCCCCTTGGTATCGTCGAGTACCAGGTGGTTGGCACTGCGGGCGCCCAGTTCGCGGCTGCGCACGCCGGACAGGGCGCGTTGCTGCGGCAATTGCCATGGCGGCGGATTGGCGCTGTTGTAGACGACGCCGATGACTATGGGATGGTCGATATTGCCGTCCTGAAATTGCACGACCACTTCCTGTCCCACGCGGGGCAAGGCGATCTGTCCCATTTGCGGTCCCGCCATCGGCATCATGACCCGTATCCATGGCGAGCTGCGTTCATCGAATTTGCCCAGGCGGTCCCAGTGAAATTGCAGGCGGATGCGTCCCAGGGCATCGGTATGGATTTCTTCCCCGGCCGGCCCGACCACCAGTGCCGTCTGCACGCCGGCAACCACGCACGGCGTGCTGTTGTAGCCACGGCCCGGGCGCCAGCGAATGTCCCGCCGCACGCACACCAGCGTGTTAGCATAATCCGATGGCGCGCTGGGCCCCGCTTGATAATTGTTGCTGGCGATATGCTCGGCTGACAGGATCAGGTATTCGCGTTCGGCAATACTGTCCGGGCGTTCCTGGCCAGGCTGATAGCGCTTTTCCTCGGCGCTGAAATGTCCATCGAGCCGGAAACAAAGGCCGGGCTGCGCGCCACGGTGATTGCCTGCCGCCTCGAAATACTGGCGCAGATGGTCGCTTTCTTCCATGCGGCGCTGTGCCAGGGACTCTCCATCATCGACATTGCTGTAGCCATAGGCGCCCGTATCTTCATACAACTCGTGGGCAAATACGTCGCCCTGGCGATTCAGCGAGTAGCCGCTGGCAAGGCGTGGCTGCGGATTTTTATAGTCGAAACTGGCCAAGGTCAGCTGTCCCGAGCCGATCCGGCGCACGGCTTGCCATTGTTGCAGGCCATCGTCTTCCAGGGAACCCGACTCGGCGTGAAAGCGCATGGCGCCGTCGCCGGATGCTGTGGCGATCATGTCAGCCAGGGTGCTGTTGTCCGCGAGCCACAAGGTATGGCCATCGGCACTGTGCTCGTACCAGTAATGCCAGCCGAGGGCTTCCCAGCGCCGGTGCAGGTGGTTGTAGTCGGTTTCATTGTGCTGGTTGGCGCAGGTGATCTGTGGATCGTCGCCATGGATGCTGGTTTTCCAGTCGCGCTGCTCGTAATGCGCAAACGTTGTTTCGGTCAGCTGCATGACGCTTTGGCCATGAAAGGACACGTTGTCCTGGCGCAGCCGGGCAAAGGCCAGCCACGGCTGCAGCACCATCCGGTACCAGGCGAAGCCGCCGTCGGCGCGCAGCAGGCAGAATTCGCCCACATAGCCGTTAAAGTGGCGCAGCGTGCCATCGTCGCGCACCATGGAAATGGTCACCATGCGGCCCATCATGGCCTTGAGCGCGATGTGTGCGTCGTCCGACAGCAGCTCGGTTTCGAAACGGAAGTCGCGCGATACTTCTTCCCTGGCGGTCAGCGAATTGACCAGCAGGATGGCGCCGGCCGGTCCATCGTCATGGGGGAAATCGATCTTCAGCAGGCGCCGCTCTTGCGCGGCGAGGTCGAAGGCCGATAACGCCGCCTGTATGCTTGCATGCATGGCCTGCCTCCCTTATAGCGATGTGATCAGGCGGGCGCCGCAGGCGGTGGCATCGCCGTCATAGGCGTACGGCTTGCCCATGTGCTTTGCGCCGGCGCCGTCTGGCGTGATGGGAAAGCTGCCCTTGCACTTGGGGCAGAAAGTCATGTCGTCGACCAGCGCCGCCGTCTTCCCCATCACGGTGCTGTCCGACGATGCACTGGTGACCTTGCCGCCGTGATCGGTTGCGTCTCCTAGCCGGATGACGCCGCGTCCCGCATGTTTCATGCTTGCCTCGCTTTCAGGGATAAACTGCTCAAGCCAGTTGCAGCAAATAACGCACCTGCGCGCCGCGTACCTTGCCCTGTGCCGTCTGCAAGAACGTCGTCCAGCCAAGGCGCCTTCTTTCCGAAGGCTTGGCACTCAGGAGCAGGGGCTGGATGCATGGCGGACTCAGTATCAGCCGCACTTCATATTGCACATCCGGTACGCCAAACAGCGCCAGCATCTTTGCCAGTGCCGCCGCACCTGCGCTGTGCGGCAGGAAGCGTTGCAGGCCGGCAGTATCCAGCGGGCCGATATGCAGGCAGACGCGCATGTCCTGGCGCCACAGCCGCAGGCCAAGCGTTGCGCCGCGCGCCAGAACGAAGTTGACACTGCCCAGCAGGCTGCGCCGGTTTTTTTTCAGATAGTCCCAGCCCCCGACAAATTGTCGCAGGGCGACGGGTACGCCGCAGTATTCGGCCAGCACGGGACCTATCGCCTGAGCTGAAACGGGGCGGCAGCGCAGCAGGCCAGCGTACCAGGCTGCGACGTCCTGCGTCACGGCGCCGGCTTCGCCGTTCGATGGCAGCGCATCGCGCGGTACGCCAGCGAGCGCCGTCAGCAAGGGCAGTTGCGCATCTTTTGCATGGGTCTCGCGTGCGGACTCCAGGCGATATTTTTCCCATGCCTGGCAATACAGCGAGACCATGCGGTGCGAAAAGATATCGAGGAAGGCCGAGACGCCGGCATCCTTGCTCGACAGGCGATAGGCGGCAATACGTTCCGAGTGGTGCAAGGGCAAAGTGCCGCCGACGCCCAGAAACCGCATGAAAGCCGGTATCAGGATCAGTTGTTCATGCTCGTCGAGCGAGAGCTGCTCGATTTCGCTGGCTGGAAAGTTCAAGGACAGACTGTTCTTGAAGCGCAACACCTGGCTGAAGGCTTGTGCATGGGACACGTTCTGCTGACGTAGCCAGCACAGCAGAATACGCACCGCCTGCACGAACTGGTAGCGGTAAGGCTCGGCGAGCAAGTGTTGCATTACACCAGATTCTGCAATCCGCTTCTTGGTTTGCATCGGATCAGCTCCTCTCCGCTTTGCAGTGACAGCACCACCAGTTCGATGAAACTGTTGATTTGCACATACAGGCCAAGAAAGTGGTCGATCACCTGTACAAACAGGTGCATGCCGCTGCCGATAAAGGCTTCCTCGTCCAGCGTGATGCGCACTTCCACGCCATGCGCCAGCGAGGTGCCGCGCCTGTGCCGCAGCCATGTCGTGGTTGGCGAGTGCGCCAGCGCGACGATGCCGCCGATCTGGCGTTGCGAACTTGCCGATTGGGACAGGTCGTACAGCGTCAGCATTTCGCGCAGCGCCGGCAGTCCCTCCTGGACCAGTGCGTGATGATTCAGCGCCAGATGCGAAATCAGGCGCCAGTGCAGACCTGCGCCTGGCGAAAAGCGTCGCGGCTGGCTGGGGCGTCGCAGCATGTGCAGCGCGGGTCCGCCAGCGCACGGTTGCAAGTCTCCTTGCGGCTGGCCGTATTTGAGTGCAAGGGGAAGATCGCGGTTACTGCATGTCAGCGACAGCGACAAGCTGGCCTTTTCATGGATCAGGGGATTGAAGTCGCTGTCAATCAGCGTGATTTTCTTTTCATGACCAGGGCTTTTGATGGCCAACGCCGTATCGTGGCGCATGATCCAGTAATGGCCCTGTTGCGCCGTACCCTCGCCATGCCGCAGGCTGTACAGCGGGCGGAATTCGGTCAGCGTACTTTCGCCGCCGCGTTGGCGCAGCAAACGCACGGAGTCGATGGAGACGACTTCGTAACCATGCGCATGGGTGGCATGGGCCAGCACGGGATAGTCGGTTTTCTGCCGGGTGACGGAGATCGGTACGCCTTCCTGGCGGAAGATATTGACCGCCGGACTGCAGCCCAGCCTTAAGTTTTCGCTGGAAATGCTGGACAACATGCGCGCCGTAGCGGAATCGGGCCGTAAACCGGCCATGCACAGATGCAGGGTAAAGCGCTGGCAAGCAAGCGGCAAGGCGGCACTCAGCGCCGCGATATCGATGTCGAAGAAACTGAATTTTTCCGGATACGCAAAATACTCGCTCAGGATGCGGTAGGCCGGCTGAGAACGAGCACCGAACGATATCAAGGCATCCGTGTCGGCGAAGCCGACGGGCGTCAAGGGCACGGCGGGCAAGGCCATCCATTGCACCGCGTCGGTCGACACAAATGCGCAGACGGTATGCATGAACAGGGCATCGCGCAATGCGGCGGAAAGAGAAGCCTCGCCATCGATGAAAACGCGCAGCGATGCGGGCACCGCACCGGGATGCCGGATGCCGATGTTCAGCGAGGAGCTGGCCGATGCCGGCAGGCGTACGCCCGGTGGCGCCTTGATCATCGCATCGAAAACGGCGCTGTCCAGTACCGATGCGCCGGTCGTCATATCGTAGGCCGTCTTGAAGCGGCAGCGCACGCCACGCACGGGCGCTGTATCCATTTCACTGCCGGCAGGCAGGTGCAAAGCACCCGCTCCCGCCGCCGGGGCGCACTGGCGCACGATGCTGCAGGATGGAAAGGGACGCAGGTAGTGCGGGAACAGGGCTTCGAACAAGGCTTCGGTAAATTGCGGATAGTCGTCATCGAGCCGTTTTGAGATGCGTGCCGCCAGCATGGCCACCGATTCGATCAAATGTTCCACGTGCGGATCTTCGCAAGACTCGCCGGACATATGCAGTTTGCCGGCGATTCTCGGGTAGCGCTCGGCAAACTCACGGCAATGTCGCCGCAGCATCACCAGTTCGCGTTCGAAATACGGCAGCAAGTCTTCCATCTTTCTTTTCCTGTGTCTTCGCGGCGGAATGGCCAGTATCCGAGTGTTTGCTCCAAGGAAAATTGCGTTTGCGCAAATAATTGAACAGGGTTACTGCGCAACATCAAGGACTTCCACGCTGGCAACATCAGACTGGCAAAGCAGAAAGATTCCAACGGTCAACACGGAGAATGCAATGACATTGCCATCCAAATTACTTTGGTCCGAAGGCCTGGCCATCGGTCCCCAGCAATTCCAGCAGCTGGACCGCTACCATGAAGCGCGCCTGCAACGTCTGGCCTCGCTCATTAATCCACATTTATGGGGTGTGCACGGCGTCAGCTGGAATGCGGATGCGCTGGCCAACAATAGCCTGCGGGCAGACGCCATGTCGCTCGTCTTTCAGGATGGAGAACTGTTTGAAGCGCCGCTGGGCGATGTATTGCCCAGTGCGGTTGACCTGTCCAAACTCCCTTCCAGCGAACATAGCTTTACTTTTTATGCCGCGCTGCCCGCGCTGCAGGCACATGGCGGCAATGTGAGCTCTGCCGGTGCGCGCTATGTCCAGGCGGATATCGAAACACCGGATCTGTACAGCGAGGCGGTCAGCATAGACGTGGCTTACCTGAAGAAACGCGTGTATCTGCTGTCCCAACTGGACCCTCTGAATGATTACCTTGCCATCCCGGTGATCCGTTTGTACCGCGCCGGCAATGGCGGCTTTGACATCGATGCCTCCTTCATCCCACCTGGCCTGACCATCAGTGCAGAGTCCTCGCTGCAGAAAATGCTCGATTCGCTGATCGATCGCATGGGGGCGAAAATTGAGGCGCTGTACAGCCGCCACCGTCAGCCTGGTAACAATACGGTGGAATTTCATGGCGGGGATGTTGCCTCGTTCTGGATGCTCCATACCTTGAGCATGGCCAGCGCCACGCTCAGTCATTGCGCCAGTTACCGGCGTCACCATCCCGTGTATTTGTTTGAAAAATTGATGGCGTTGGCCGGTGGCTTGATGACGTTTTCGAAGAAATACACACTGAGCGACTTGCCCGCTTATTGTCACGATGACGCGGCTGCCGGCTTCGGCAAGCTCGATGGCATCATTCGTGACCTGATCGATACTGTGCTCCTGTCGCGCTATTTCCCGATCGCGCTATCGAACGACGCGCAACAGAACACCCACTATTACGGCTTGCTCGATGCCAAGCGGATTGACCGTCAGACCGAACTCTGTCTTGCGGTAAACGCCGATATGCCGGCGCTGGAACTGGTCGCCACGGTGCCGTTGCAGTTCAAGATTTCATCTCCGGACAATATCGAACTGCTACTGGGCAGGGCGCTGCCGGGTGCCGAGTTGCGCCATATGGCCCAGGTTCCCGCCGAGGTGCCAGTACGGCCCAATACGTATTACTTTTCGATCGATAACAAGGGCAGTATCTATGACAGTATGATCAAGGCTCAGGCGATTGCGATTTATGTGCCGTCTGGCATAAAAGGGCTGAAGCTGGAATTGTTCGGTATCAGTAGCGCCGCCGCGTAACGATGGTTGGCCTGACGCGCCGGGGTATTGTCAAAAGATTGCCCTAAGGAATAGACTTGTCCCGGCAGTTGACGTTATCATGTTTTTGTAAGTGTCGGTGGCTGAATGGCCGGCGCATAGTTGAAACATGGTGACAGGCGAGGGTGAGCATGGGCATGGCGAATGATGCGTGATGTGCCTGGCGACGGGAGGGGCAGGGCAGCGGCGTACCGCTGCGGCCGCGCATTGCTGCTGGCATTCTGTGTCGCCGCGGCCCCGGCCGCCGTGCCGGCAGCGGCGCCAGCCGCTGCGCCGCCGCACCAGGGCCAGCGCGTGCTGGTCCTCAATGCCTACGATTACGGCCGCGCCGGCGTGGAATCGTACACGCGCACCTACGTGGCCGCCATGGCCGCCGCGGGCCTGGCCAGCGAAGACATCATGGTCGAGCACCTGAACCTCAATACCCAGGGCGACCCGGCGCTGCGCAACGAGATGCGTGATTTGTTGCTTTTAAGATACACCCAGATGATGGGGCGCAAGGCCGACCTGATCATCGCCATGCAGCAGCCGGCGCTCGATTTTTTGTTGTCCGACCTGGCGCCGCTGGCGCGCGGCGTGCCCGTGCTGGCGATTAACACCTCGGGCAAGGCCTTGCCGGCCGGCAGTCCGCTGGCCATCTGGCAGCAAAAGGCGAACGTCGATTTTCCCGGCACCCTGGCGCAAGCGATGGCGCTGTTCCCGGAGACCAAAACCATCGTCATGGCCGTTGGCGTCAGCGAGGCCGACCAGGCCTTGAAGCGCAGCATGCAGCAGGCGGCGCAGGCGTGGCAGGGCAGGGTTTACATCGAGTATCTCGACGGCCTGACCCTGGAGCAGATGCGCGTGAAGGTGGCGCACCTGCCCGCCGATACGTTGCTGGTGGCCGGCAATGTCAACCGCGACGTGGCCGGCGCCATCGCCACACCCGTGCAGTTTGCCGGCGAACTGGCGCGGCTGGCGAACGTGCCCGCCTTCGGCATGTACAACACGAACGTGGGCAAGGGCATCCTGGGCGGCTCCCTGCTGCACATCGAAGGGGCTGCGCAGCAGGTGGCGCAGATGTCGCTGGCCGTGTTGGCCGGCAAGGCGCCTGCCGCGCCGGGTGCCTTGCTGCCGCCGGTCCGCCCCGTGCCCATGTACGACTGGGAGCAGCTGCAGCGCTGGGATGCCGACAGCAGCCAGCTGCCGCCGGACACGCTGTTCTTCAACCGCCCGCCGCAGCTGTGGCACGAACACCGCGCCGCCGTGCTGCTGGCGGCCGGCGTCTTCATCGTGATGGCCGGCTTGCTGAGCGCACTGCTGCTGCAGCGGCGGCGTTTGCGCCGCGCAGAGAGCGAGGCGCGCGAAAGCGAACAGCGCTTCCGCATCCTCGTCGAGCATGCGCCTGAAGCGATCGTCGTGTATGACCTGGACCAGGACCGCTTCATCGACGCCAACAGCAGCGCGCAACGCATGCTGGGCATGTCGCGCGAAGCGCTGCTGGCGCGCGGGCCGTTCGACCTGTATAGCACGGAGCAGCCCGACGGCATGCCTTTGGGCCTGATGATGGAAGAGCATCTGCGCCGCGCCATGCTGGGTGAACCCATCCTGGTCGAGCGCCATGTGCGGCGCGCCGACGGCAGCGTCTTTCCCTGCGAAGTGCGGCTGGTGCGCTTGCCGATGGAAGGGCGGCGCCTGGTGCGCAGCGGCATCGTCGACATTTCCGAGCGCAAGCAAAGCGAGCAGGAGCTGCTCGGCTACCGCGACCACCTGGAAGAACTGGTGCAGCAGCGCACGGCCGCCCTGTCGGTGGCCGTCACCGAGGCCGAATCGGCGAACCGCGCGAAAAGCGTTTTTCTCGCCAACATGAGCCACGAATTGCGCACGCCCTTGAATTCCGTGATCGGCTTTTCGCAGATGATGGCCGATTCGAGCAGCATGTTCGAGGAAGAAAAACACAACCTGGCCATCATCAACCGCGCCGGCCACCATTTGCTGACCTTGATCAACGATATCCTGGAATTGTCGAAAATCGAGGCGGGCCGCATGCAGCTGCAGGCGGGGCCCGTGGACTTGAACGGCTTGCTCGACGAGGTGCTCGAGATGGTGCGCATGCGCTCGGGCGACCAGGGCATCGCGCTGCGGCTCGAGCGCGACGGCGTGCCCCCGCTGGTGCGCCTCGACGGCGCCAAGCTGCGCCAGGTGCTGCTCAATTTGCTGTCGAACGCGCTCAAGTTCATCGAGCAGGGCAGCGTGACCCTGTCGCTGACCTGCCAGGCGGACGGCGATGGGCAAATGGCGCTGGCGTTTGCCGTGCGCGATACGGGCAGCGGCATCGCGGAAGAGGACCTGGAACGCATCTTTGAACCGTTCGTGCAGGCCGACAGCGCCGTGGCCCAGGCGGGCACGGGACTGGGGCTGACCATTTCACGCGAATTCGTGCGCCTGATGGGCGGCGAGCTGCGCGTCGAATCGACCTTGGGCGCCGGTTCCCGCTTCAGTTTCGAGCTGCACGCGCCCGCGCTGCGGCAGCCGGCCTTCGCGGCGCAGGCGCCGGGCCGCGTGGCGCGCCTGCCGCCGTCCCAGCGCGGGCGCATGGTGCTGCTGGTCGACGATGACGACAACTGCCGCAAGCTGCTGGCCGGCTTGCTGGCGCCGCTGGGCTTTCAGCTCCAGGAAGCGGCGGGCGGCGTGCAGGCGCAAGCGATGCTGGCGGCGCAGCGCTACGACATCGTGCTCAGCGACTGGCGCATGCCGGACATGGACGGTTTGGCGCTGACGCGCTGGCTGCGCGCGCAGCCGGCGCTGGTGCAGCCGCGCCTGGTGATCATGACCGCCTCCGCCTTCGAGGAAGAAAAGCAGGAGGCGCTGGCGGCCGGCGCTGACGGCTTCCTGCGCAAACCGATCGAGCAGGAACACCTGTTCGCCATGCTGGAGCAGCAACTGGGCCTGCGCTTCCAGCGCACTGCCGCCCAAGCGCCGCGCGTGCCGGCCGCCGCCTTCGACCTGCAGCAGGCGCTGGGCCAGCTGAGCGCCGCCCAGCGGCAGGCGCTGCTCGAATCCGTGCAAGCCCTCGATTTGCGGCGCAGCGCCATCGTGCTGGCCGGCGTGGCGACCAGCCTGCCGCAGCTGACCGCGCACATCGCCGCCATGCTGGAGCAGCACCAGTACCAGCCGCTGTGCGCCCTGCTGGCGCAGCCAACCAGCGAGCCGCAGGGCGAAGGCGCATGACGCCATACGCACCCAAAGATGCGCGCCTGGGCGGCGTCTCCATCGTGCTGGCCGTCAGCGTGGCGCTGACCTTTGTCGTCACCGCGCTGCTGCTGGTGTTTGCCGTGCTGTTTTACCAGTCCGAACGCGAGCAGCGCTGGCAGCAGCTGCAGGGCAGCCTGTCCGTAAGCGCGGACCAGCTGGCCGTGGCCATCGAACTGCCATTGTGGAATCTCGATGAAAAGCAGATGCAGGCCATCATGCGCAGCATGCTGGGCAAGCGCGACCTGGTGGCCAGTTCCCTCACGCCGGGCATCGGCAAGGAAGCGCTGGTCCTGCGCCGCACTGCGTCCGGCGCCATCGGCAGCTTTTCCTCGTTGTCCGCGGAACCGGGCTGGCTGGTGCAGCGGCGCCCCGTGACGATGGGCGGACAGGTCATCGGCAGCGTGGCCGTGTATGCGACGCCGGCCCTGCTGCACGCGCAGCTGCGCCAGCGCGCGCTGGGCATCGGCGCCATGATCGTGGCGCTCGACGTGATCCTCGTGGCCAGCATCTGGCTGCTCATGTGGTGTCTGATGCTCAAGCCCCTGAAGGCGATCGGCCAGTATGCGGCCGGCATCCAGGCGGGGCAGGGCGAAGCGTCCGGCACGCCGCCGAAAGCGTGGTTCCTGGGCGAGCTGCGCACCTTGTACCGTTCCATCCGCGACATGGTGGCGCTGCTCGACAGCCGCTACCGCGCCCTGCAGCGCAGCGAGGAGCGCGTGCAGATGGCCACCGGCGCGGCCAGCATCGGCATCTGGGACTGGAACGTCAGCAGCGATGCCTTGCAGTGGGATGAGCAGATGTATGCGCAGTTCAAGGCCGACGCGGAAAGCGGCATGGCGCCGGCGGCGATCTGGCGCAGGGCGCTGGTGCCGGACGACGTGCCCGCCGCCAAGGAGGCCCTGCGCGCCGCGCTGGGTGCCGGCCAGGCGTTCACGCACGAGTACCGCATCCTGTGGCCCGATGGCGCCATCCGCTACATCAAGGCCGATGCCGTGATCTTCCGCGACGGCCAGGGCCGCCCCATGCGCCTGGTGGGCTCGAACTACGACATCACGGCGCACCGCGAGGCGGAACTGGAACTGCTGCGCCACCGCCATCACCTGGAAGAACTGGTGGCCGAGCGCACGAGCGCCCTGTCGGTCGCCGTCAGCCAGGCGCAGGCGGCGAACCGCGCCAAAAGCACCTTCCTGGCCAACATGAGCCATGAACTGCGCACGCCCCTCAATTCCGTGATCGGCTTTTCGCGCCTGATGGCCGCCTCGCCGAACATGCAGGACGATGAGAAGCGCAATCTGGCCATTATCCACCGCTCGGGCAACCATTTGCTCACCCTGATCAATGAAATTCTCGAACTGTCGAAGGGCGAGGCGGGGCGCCTGCAGGCACAGACGGCCGTGGTGGCGCTGGCGCCGCTGCTGCAGGAAGTGATGGACATGCTGGGCATGCGCGCCGAGCAGCAGGGGCTGGCCCTGCGCCTCGACTGCGCGAACCTGCCGGCGGCCGTGGTGCTCGATGCGACACGCTTGCGCCAGGTGCTGCTGAACCTGATGTCAAACGCCGTCAAGTTCGCCGGCGGCGGAGAAGTCACCCTGCGCGTGCGCGGCGAGCGGCGCGCTGGCGACCAATGGGGGCTGTCGTTCGCCGTCAGCGACACGGGCATCGGCATCGCCCCGGAGGACCAGCAGCGCATCTTCGAGCCCTTCGTGCAGGCCGACAGCGCGGGACCGAAGGATGGCACGGGGCTGGGCCTGGCCATCTCGCGCGAATTCGTGCAGCTGATGAACGGCGAACTGACGGTGGAGTCGACGCCGGGGCAGGGCGCCACCTTCCGCTTCAGCATCCCCGCGCAGGCGGCCGAAGCGCCCGTGCCGGCGCCTGTGCCGCTGCCCGTGGCGCAGGCGCCCGAGGCGTTGCCGGCACTGCGGGCACAAGACTTGCTGCTGCTGACGGGGGAAGAACGCGCCGCCTTGCTGGTGGCGCTGCGCGAATTGAACCTGGCCAGGGTAGCGCAGCTGCTGGCGGCCCTGCCTGCGTCGGCGGCGCCGTTGCTGGCGCCGCTGCAGGCCATGCTCGACCAGCATCAGTACCGCCAACTGTGCGGCTTGCTGGAGAATGAGGGGGCGCTGGCGCACACGTAAAAGTGTGGGCTGACAACATCGGTTTCGCTGAAAAGACGGACTAAGTAGGGCCGATGGATGGTGCTAAATTGCAATAAAGATTATGATGATAGTACGTAGTTCATCGCAAAGAAAATGTCTTGTCCAGCGTGGCAACGGACCGCCGCGCCTCATCCAAAGCTGAGAGAACTGCTACATGCACCGCGATTTTTCGGAAGTGAATTCGAAGGGCGAAGTACTGATCGTTGAAGATACGCCGGCTTCGCTGAAGCTGTTGAGCGATTTGCTGGGCGGCGCCGGCTACGCGGTGCGCCAGGCGCCGAACGGCGAACTGGCCCTGTGGACGGCCCAGGCGCGCCCGCCGGAGCTGATCCTGCTCGACGTGCGCATGCCCGGCCTCGACGGCTTTGAAGTGTGCCGCCGCCTGAAGGAGATACCGTCCCTGCAGCAGGTGCCGGTGATCTTCCTGTCGGCCCAGTACGATACGGACGACAAGGTGCGCGGCTTTGCGCTGGGCGCCGTCGACTTCATCGCCAAGCCCTTCCAGGCCGAGGAAATCCTCGCCCGCACCGATGCCCATGTGCGTCTGGCGCGGGCGCAGCTGCAGCTGGCGCAGGAGCGCGCCAACCTGGAACGCCGGGTGGCCGAACGCACGGCCGAACTGGAACAGGTGGCCAGCACGCTGGCGCGCGAAGTGCAGATCCGCCGCGCCAATGAAGAATTGCTGCGCCTGTCGGGTCAGGTCTTCGAAGCGACCCAGGACGCCATCCTGATCACGGATCCGGCCGGCATCATCGTCACGGCCAATCCCGCCTTTACCCGCATCACCGGCTACGCGGCGCAGGAAGTGGTGGGCACGGACATCATGCGCCTGCATGCCGAGTACACGGGCGAAGCGGTGCTGCTGGCCTTGCGCCAGGGCTTGCGCAGCAGCGGCTGCTGGTCAGGCGAGGTGCAGACGCGGCGCAAGAGCGGCGACACCTATCCCTGTTTGCTCAGCGTCTCCACCGTGCACGGCCCGGACGGCGCCGTCGTCAACTATGTGGGCGTCTTCCTCGACATCAGCGAGCGCAAGGCCGAGCAGCATCTGATCGATTTCCTCTCCTACCACGACGCGCTGACGGGTTTGCCGAACCGCGTGCTGCTGCGCGAGCGCTTCGAACAGGCGCGCGCGAACGCCGTGCGCGATAGCCAGCAGGTGGTGCTGATGTGCCTGGACCTGGACCGCTTCAAGAACATCAACGATTCGCACGGCCAGGCCGTCGGCGACAAGGCGCTGCAGGTGGTGGCGCGCTTCCTGTCCGGCTGCGTACGCGAGGGCGACACCGTGGTGCGCCAGGGCGGCGACGAATTCCAGATACTGCTGCAGGACGATGCCCTGCTGGGACGTACCCTGGGGCTGGCGCAAACCATCCTGGCCGGCTTGCGCGAAGAATTGAGTGTTGACGGCGAGCGCCTGGCGCTGACCACCAGCATCGGCATCGCCATGTGCCCGGCAGACGGCGACAGCCTCGACGACGTGCTGCGCCATGCCGACACGGCCCTCGTGCGCGCCAAGGAAATGGGGCGCGACCATTACGCCTTCTTCACGGAGCGCATGGGCAGCGATATCCGCGCCCGCCTGGCCATGCAGCAGCAGCTGCGCGGCGCCATCGGCCGCGATGAATTCGAAGTGCACTACCAGCCGCAGATGTGCTTGCGCACGGGCGCCATGCTGGGTGCGGAAGCGTTATTGCGCTGGAATAACCCTGTGCTGGGCAAGGTGCCGCCCGGCCTGTTCATCGCGCTGGCCGAGGAATATGGCTTGATCACGGCTATCGGAGAATGGGTGCTTGAAAGCGTGTGCGCGCAGATCCGCGTGTGGCACGATGCGGGCCTGGGCAGCATCAAGGTGGCCGTCAACCTGTCTGGCAAGCAGTTCGCGCAGGACCGCACGGTGCCCTTCGTCGAGGCGGCCCTGCGCAAGTACGGCATCGCGCCCGCCTGCCTGGGCATCGAGATCACGGAAAGCACGGTGATGGGCGACCCGGACAAGGCGGTGGCGGCCCTCACGCGCCTGAAGGACATCGGCGTGGGCATTTCGCTCGACGACTTCGGCACCGGCTATTCCAGCCTCGGTTACCTGAAGCGCTTTCCCATCGACGTGCTGAAGATCGACAAATCCTTCGTCGACGACGTCACCACCAGCAGCAGCGACGCGGCCATCGCCCGTTCCGTCATCTCGCTGGCGCACAACCTCGATATGCGCGTCATCGCCGAAGGCGTGGAAACGCGCGAGCAGGTCGCCTTCCTGACGGAACACGGCTGCGATGAAATGCAGGGCTATTATTTCAGCCGCCCCCTGGGCGCCGCACTGTTTACGGCCTTGCTGCGCGAACGGCGCACCCTGGCCATGGCCCAGGCATAAGCGCCGCGGTGCGGTCGGTGCACCATGCCGGTGCATTCGCTGCAACGCGGTGCACGATTCTCACGTTTCCTTCACCTGATGCTGGCACATATCCTGCTTAGGTAATCGCTTATTTACGCGATTGCCCCGCATGCCAGACAGCAGCCACCCAGTCATGCCTCCACCAGCCAGCGCACACGGCGCCTGGCAGGCGCAGCTGCGCCTGGGCTTCGCGCTGCACGATGGCGTCAGCCGCCTCGTCGAGCGCGCGCACAGCGGCCCCCTGCGCGTGCAAAAGCCTCTGTATCCGGAAGGCGGTGGCGTCTGCCACGCCATCATCATCCATCCGCCCGGCGGCGTGGTGGGCGGCGACCAGCTGGCCGTCGACGCCACGGCGGGCGAGGGCGCACACGCCTTGCTCACGTCACCGGGCGCCGCCAAATGGTACCGCGCCAACGGCCATGTCTCGGGCCAGCACATCGTGCTGCGCGCGGGCAGCGGCGCCGCCATCGAGTGGCTGCCGCAGGAAAGCATTTTCTTCGACCAGGCCTGCGTGCGCCTGCGACATGAGGTGGACCTAGCGGCGGACGCCGGCTACATCGGCTGCGACATCGTTTGCCTGGGCCGCAGCGCCGCAGGCGAAATTTTTAATACGGGCAGCATCAGCCAGCAGGTGCAGATCCGCCGCGGCGGCAAGCTGCTGTGGTGGGAGCAGGGCGTGCTGGCCGCCGGCGGCGCCCTGATGGCCAGCCCCCTGGGATTGGGCGGGCACACGGTATGCGCCACCCTGATCGCCGTCGGCACGCAAGTTTCCCCTGCCGTGCTAGCTGCCGTGCGCGAGATCGCCGTGCCGGAAGGCGCGGCGTTTGGCGCCACGCACATGAAATCGCTGGTGGTGGTGCGCCTGCTGTGCGGCGACAGCGAGGCGGCGCGCCGCATCATGCTGGCCGCCTGGCAGTTGCTGCGCCCCGCCATGCTGGGACGCGACGCCGTCGTGCCCCGCATCTGGAACACTTAATCAGGAAAGAAGCGCAAGGAAAACCATGGACCTGACTCCCCGCGAAAAAGACAAGCTGCTCATTTTTACGGCCGCGCTGCTGGCCGAACGGCGCCTGGCGCGCGGCTTGAAATTGAATTACCCGGAAGCGGTGGCCCTGATCAGCGCCGCCATCATGGAAGGCGCGCGCGACGGCAAGTCGGTGGCGCAGCTGATGTCGGACGGCACCAAGATACTCTCGCGCGCCGACGTCATGGACGGCATCGCCGAGATGATCCCCGACATCCAGGTAGAAGCGACCTTCCCCGACGGCAGCAAGCTGGTGACCGTGCACCACCCGATACCGTAACCTACAAGCGACATTGACAGGAGCCCCTCATGACCCCAGGCGAATACCAATTGGAAGAAGGCGAAATCAGCTTGAATGCGGGGCGCGCCACGGCCACCGTGGTGGTGGCCAACCGCGGCGACCGGCCCATCCAGGTCGGCTCGCACTTTCACTTTTTTGAAGTCAATCCGGCGCTGGCCTTCGAGCGCTGGCGTGCCTACGGCATGCGCCTCAATATCACGGCCGGCACGGCCGTGCGCTTCGAACCGGGCCAGCAGCGCACGGTGGAACTGGTGGCGCTGGCGGGCGAACGCAAGGTTTACGGCTTCAACGGCGAAGTGATGGGCGAACTGCAAGACACACCACCGGGAAAGGATTGAGATGGCCAGCATTCCCCGCAGCGCGTATGCCGAGATGTTCGGCCCCACCAAGGGCGACCGCATCCGCCTGGCCGACACGGAACTGTTCATCGAGATCGAGCATGACTACGCGATCTACGGCGAAGAGGTGAAATTCGGCGGCGGCAAGGTGATCCGCGACGGCATGGGCCAGTCGCAGCGCTGCGCGGCCGAGGTGATGGATACCGTCATCACGAATGCCGTCATCCTCGACCACTGGGGCATCGTGAAGGCCGACATCGGCCTGAAAAACGGTCTGATCTTCGGCATCGGCAAGGCGGGCAATCCCGACATCCAGCCCGGCGTGACCCTAGCCATCGGCGGCGCCACGGAAATCATCGCCGGCGAAGGCATGATCGTCACGGCCGGCGGCGTCGACACGCACATCCACTTCATCTGCCCGCAGCAGATCGAGGAAGCGCTGATGAGCGGCGTGACCACCATGCTGGGCGGCGGCACGGGGCCGGCCGTGGGCACGGCCGCCACCACCTGCACGCCGGGACCGTGGCACTTGCACGCCATGCTGGCGGCCGCCGACGCCTTCCCGATGAACCTGGGCTTCATGGGAAAAGGTAACGTCAGCTTGCCGCTGCCCCTGGAAGAACAGGTGCGCGCGGGCGCCATCGGCCTGAAACTGCACGAGGACTGGGGCAGCACGCCGGCCGCCATCGACAATTGCCTGTCCGTTGCGGACCGCATGGATATCCAGGTGGCGCTGCACAGCGACACCCTCAACGAGGGGGGATTTCTCGAGCACACCCTGGCCGCCTTCAAGGACCGCACCATCCACACGTTTCACACGGAAGGGGCGGGCGGCGGCCATGCGCCCGACATCATCGCCGCCGTGGGCCAGTCCAACGTACTGCCCTCGTCGACCAACCCCACGCGCCCCTTCACCGTCAACACGCTCGACGAGCACCTGGACATGCTGATGGTGTGCCACCACCTGGACCCGGCCATTGCCGAAGACGTGGCCTTTGCCGAGTCGCGCATCCGCCGCGAAACCATCGCCGCGGAAGACATTCTGCACGATATCGGCGCCATCTCGATGATGTCGTCCGACTCGCAGGCGATGGGCCGCGTCGGCGAAGTGATCATGCGCACCTGGCAGACGGCGCACAAGATGAAGGTGCAGCGGGGCGCCCTGGCGCCCGACACGGCACGCAGCGACAATTTTCGCGCCAAGCGCTATATCGCCAAGTACACGATCAACCCGGCCATCACGCACGGGATATCGCACGTGGTCGGTTCCATCGAGGCGGGCAAGATCGCCGACATCGTGCTGTGGAAGCCGGCCTTCTTTGGCGTCAAGCCGTCGATGATTTTAAAGGGCGGCATGATCGCCGCCGCGCAGATGGGCGACCCGAACGCCTCGATCCCCACGCCGCAGCCCGTGCATTACCGCATGATGTTCGGCGCCTTCGGCGGCGGCCTGAAAAAGTCGTTCACCTTTGTCTCGCAGGCGGCCTACGACCTCGATATCGGCCATCAGCTCAAACTGAATAAATCCGTCATCGCCGTGAAAAACATGCGCGGCTTGCGCAAGCACGACATGATCCACAACGGCGCCACGCCGCACATGGAAGTGGACCCGGAAACCTACGCCGTGCGCGCCGACGGCCAGCTGCTCGTGTGCGAGGCGGCGGCCGTGCTGCCCATGGCGCAGCGCTATTTTCTATTTTAAGCGGGAGACATCATGCTGACTTTGCATACCAAACTGGCGGCTGACGATCCTCGCGCCGCCGTTGCCCAACTCGTGCTGCCCTACGACCAGCGCGAAAAATGCCGGCTGCGCGCCGTGCTGTCGAATGGCGAGGACGTGGCCGTGTTCACCGTGCGCGGCACGGTGCTGCGCGACGGCGAGCGCATGACGGGGCCGGGCGGGCAGGTGGTGCAGATCGTCGCCGCGCGCGAACCGACCTACCTGGTGCGCTGCGCGGATGCGCACACTTTGCTGCGGTGCGCTTTCCACCTGGGGAACCGCCACACCCAGGCGCAGGTAGGCGACGGCTTTTTGCGCATCCGCAAGGACGTGGTGTTGAAGGAGATGCTCGAAGGCTTGCGGGCGACCGTGACGGAAGAAAGCGCGCCGTTCGAACCGGAAGCGGGCGCGTATGGCAGCGGCCATGGCCACCACGACGGCCACGGCCAGCACTTGCTGGCACCCGTGCCGCTGCGGCAGAAAATCCACCGCCCCGGCGATACGCCGGGCGCCGCCTGATGCAGGCCTCGGCCCTGCTGCATCTGCTGCAGTTCGCCAGCCCGGCCTTGCCGATCGGCGCCTACAGCTATTCGCAGGGGCTGGAAGCGGCGCTCGAATCGGGCCTGGTGACGGATGCGGCCACGGCGCGCGTATGGATTGCGCAACACCTGGCGCACGTGATGGCGCGCTGGGAAGCGCCTTTGTGCTGGCGGCTGATGCAGGCGTTTGCAGCGCAGGATCTGCGCGCCGTGCAGCGCTGGAGCGAGCGCTTCATCGCTTCGCGCGATACGGCGGAATTTCGCGCCGAAACCATCCAGATGGGCTATTCCTTGACCAAGCTGCTGGCCGAGCTGGGCGTGGCCGACGGCGTCTTGATCGACATGCTGCAGGGCCAGCCTGAAGTGGCTTTACCCACGGCGTATGCCTGCGCCGTGGCGGCGCTGGCCATTCCGCGCGAAGAAGCGCTGCTGGCCATGCTGTTCGCCTGGGCGGAAAACCAGGTGCTCGTCTGCGTGAAATCCGTGCCGCTGGGGCAGGTGGCGGGCCAGCGCTTGCTGCTGTCGCTGCGGCCGGACCTGGAAGCGGCGGCCCTCGCGGCGCAAACCTTGCCAGACGACGAGATGGGCAACTGGGCGCCAGGCCTGTCGCTGCTGTCGATGCGGCACGAAGTGCAGTACAGCCGCTTGTACCGTTCCTGAACTATTCAATGAGAGAGCAAACATGACATCGATTACCTCCAATCCCTTGCGCGTTGGCATCGGCGGGCCCGTCGGCTCGGGCAAGACGGCCCTGTGCGAAATGCTGTGCAAGGGCATGCGCGAGCGCTACGACATGGCCGTCATCACGAACGACATTTACACCAAGGAAGACATGGAAATCCTGCTGCGCGCCGATGCCTTGCCGGCCGAACGCCTGATGGGAGTGGAGACGGGCGGCTGCCCGCACACGGCGATCCGCGAGGACGCGTCGATCAACCTGGAAGCGATCGCGCGCATGCAGGCAGATTTTCCGCATCTTGATTTGATCCTGGTCGAATCGGGCGGCGACAATCTGGCCGCCACCTTCAGCCCGGAACTGTCGGACCTGACGATCTACGTGATCGACGTGGCCGGCGGCGAAAAAATCCCGCGCAAGGGCGGCCCCGGCATCACGCGCTCCGATTTGTTGATCATCAACAAGACGGACCTGGCGCCGTATGTGGGCGCCAACCTCGACGTGATGGCGCAGGATGCCAGGCGCATGCGCGGCGAGCGCCCCTTCGTGTTTACCAACCTGCGCAGCGGCGACGGCGTGCAGATCGTCATCGATTTTATCCGCGAGCAAGGTTTGCTCGATCAACCAGGCAAGGAGCTGCAATGAGCGCAACACTGACGAAGAAAGCAGCCGCCGTGGCGGCCCTGTGCCTGTTGGCCTTGCCCGCGATGGCCCACCCAGGCCATGGCGAGAGCGTGGGCTTTCTGGCCGGTTTCGCCCATCCGTTCACGGGCATCGACCATTTGCTGGCCATGCTGGGCGTGGGTCTGTGGGGCGGCCAGCAGCGCCGCGGCTGGGGGCAGCCCGCCACGTTTCTCGGCATGATGCTGCTCGGCGCGCTGGCCGGCATGGCGGGCTTGACGGTGTCCGGGCTGGAAACGGGCATCGCCGCCACGGTGGCGCTGGTGGGACTGGCCATCGCGCTGGCGCTGGCCTTGCCGAACTGGCTAGGCTTGGGATTGGTGGGTATGTTTGCGCTCGCGCATGGCAATGCGCATGGCCAGGAATTGCCGGCCGCCTCGGCCGCGTGCGGCTTCATGCTGGCCTCGGCCATGCTGCTGTGTGCGGGACGTGTCGTCGGCCAAGTGCTGGCCGAGCGCGTGCTGCGTGTGGCCGGCGTGGCCTTGACGGCCGCTGGCGTGGTGCTGATGGGGGTTGCTTGAGCGGCTTAAGCGCCGGGGCGCTTGTCGGACAGCACGATGGGCGCCGCCATTTCAGGGTGCAAGCCCTGGTGGCAAGCATACACGGCGGCAATCGCCCCCATGTCGGCCTCCTTGTCGCCCGTCAAGTATAAGTGGTCGACGACGCCCAGCACCTTGTTCGGGTAGTCGATGTAGACCAGCAGCAGCGGCACCTTGGCGGCCAGGGCCAGGTGATAAAAGCCGCTTTTCCAGTTCGGGCGGTAGCTGCGCGTCGCTTCCGGCGTGATGGCCAGCCAGTACCAGTCTGCGGCCAGCATGCGTTCGGCCTGGCGCTGGATCGTGCCGCTGGTGGTGCTGCGGTCGACGGGTTCGCCGCCGAGATAGCGCAGCACCTTGCCCATGGGGCCGCGGAACAGCGAATCCTTGGCCAGCCAGCGGAACGGCAAGGACAGCGCCCATTTGCCGAACAGGCCCACCATGAAATCCCAGTTGGACGTGTGCGGATAGACGACGGCGATGCCGCGCGGCCCCGGCAAGGGGCGGAAGCGCAGGCGCCAGCCGAACAGGTGCAGCACGCGCAGCGCGCAGCGCTGGTGCCAGGTCGGCAAGTCGCCCGCTTGTACAAATAAATCGTCCATTGATACCCTTCAGTGACACTGTTTTAATGGGATGGCGCTGGTGGCCATTTTCCTTGAAGCAAAAATTCTGCGCAGGCATTCTATACGGGGCTGGCGGTGGCGACAAGCAGCCGAGGCCGCTATCCATGCGGTGTCGGCGCCGTTTGTACTGCCATTTTAACCATGCTTGCTTCCTGTACCGGGCACTAAATGCACGGTATGTGGTCAAAACTTGATGCAGGGTTGATTCACCCGATAGGGAGCCATGGCATGAAAAACAGTGTCGATGATGTACATGGAAACAATGTCCGAACGGACAAAGTGATGGCCGAGCTCGTCGAGCGTGGCGTGGCGTTTCATCACGCCCTGGGCCGGACGGTGGCGACGGCCTATTTGCGCGAGCATGCGGTACCGGCCGAAGTGATACGCCGCGTCTTCAGCAGCGTGCAGGCGCGCCGCCCGGCCCGGCCGGCACGGCGCCGATGGCGCTGAAAGACAGGCAAAAACGGCGGCCGCCACGATCATTGCGCAGCGAACTGCGTTGGTGTCGTTGCGCCCGTCGCGTGGGGGAATGAGCGGCGCAGAGCCGCTCAGGGTGTGCTCAGGGCGCTGTTCAGGCTTGTGCCGCCAGTGCCGGGTAGTCCGTGTAGCCGGTCGCGTCCGGCGCGTACAGGGTGTCCGGGTTCAGCGGGTTGAGCGGCGCGTCGCTGCGCAGGCGGATGGGCAGGTCGGGGTTGGCGATGAACCACAGGCCAAAGGCCACGGCATCGGCTTCGCCCTTGGCCAGCAAGGCTTCGGCCGCCGCCTTGTCCATTTTCTCGTTGGCAATGTACACGCCGCCAAATTCCTGCTTCAGGTACGGGCCCAGGCGGTCTTCACCGAGCGCTTCGCGGGCGCAGATGAAGGCGATGCCCCGTTTGCCCAGCTCGCGCGCCACATAGCCGAAGGTGGCGCGCGGGTTCGAATCGCCCATGTCGTGCGCGTCGCGGCGCGGCGCCAGGTGCATGCCGACCCTGTCGGCGCCCCATACTTCGATGCACGCGTCCGTCACTTCCAGCATCAAACGGGCACGGTTTTCAATCGAGCCGCCGTAGTTATCGGTGCGCAAGTTGGTGCTGTCTTGCAGGAACTGGTCGAGCAGATAACCATTGGCGCCATGGATTTCCACGCCGTCGAAGCCCGCCTTTTTCGCATTTTCGGCGCCCAGGCGGTAGGCTGCCACGATGCCGGGAATTTCTTCCGCATCGAGCGCGCGCGGCGTGACGTATTCCTGTTTCGGGCGCACCAGGCTGACATGGCCGGCCGGCTTGACGGCGCTGGGTGCCACGGGCAGGTCGTCATCGAGGAAGACGGGCGCGGAAATGCGGCCCACATGCCACAGTTGCAGCACGATCAGGCCGCCTGCGTCATGTACGGCCTTGGTGATGTGTTTCCAGCCTTCCACCTGCTCGTCGGACCAGATGCCGGGCGTGTCGGCATAGCCCACGCCCTGCGGCGTGACGGCCGTCGCTTCCGATATGATCATGCCGGCCGAGGCGCGCTGCGTGTAGTACTCGGCCATCAGGGCGTTGGGCACGCGGCCAGGATTACCGGCGCGCGAACGCGTCAGCGGCGCCATGATGATGCGATTTTTCAGTTGCAGGCTGCCTATGGTGATGGGGTCGAATAAAGTTGCCATGGTTACTATCTTTCCTGTCGAGAATGCCGCGAACGGTGATATGGATGGGGGTTGCTGTTACAAACCTTGCTGCATGTGGTCCAGAAAGGCCTGGATGGTGGCTTCATTGCGCTTGAAAAAGCTCCATTGGCCAACTTTTCTGGCGGAAATTAAACCGGCCTTTTGCAGGGTGGCCAGGTGCGCCGAGACCGTCGATTGCGACAACCCCAGCCGCCGGTCGATCAGGCCGGCGCAGACGCCAAAGTCGAGTGGATGGTCCTGTTCGCAAAAATACTGCTCCGGCTCCTTCAGCCACTGCAAAATCTGCCGCCGTACGGGATTGGCCAGCGCCTTGTGAATGGCGTCGATGTCCATGCTGTTTCTCCTGGTCGATGTTCGTCTTCAAGCGATATATGTATCGTCTTTTGTGAATTTCAATATCGGAATTTTACGATATAAGTAAAAAACGTGCTGGCCGGCGGATTTGTCAGGCAGGGCGGGTGCTGGCGCCGGTCGGTCGGCCGCCCCCGGCAGGTATCAGGCGAAGTGGAACAGCAGCAGGGCGATGACGGCAGGCACCGTTTGCAGATAGAGGATGCGCGTCATGACGGTCACCGCGCCCCACACGCCGGCCACGGCGATGCAGGCCAGGCCGAAGACGGTGAATGCATGGGCGATGGCCGCGTCCGGGTGAAAAAAGCCCAGCGCCAGCGCGGCGACAAGAAAGCCGTTGTAGCAGCCCTGGTTCGACATGGCGGGGCGCACGATCTCCGCCTTTTCCTTGGACAAGCCAAATACCTTGCGTCCGCGCGCATCGAACAGCACGGTTTCCAGCAGCACGATATAGACGTGCAGCAGCAGGATGAGGGCGGTAAGGATTTGGGCCAGCAGTAGCATCATTGTTCCCGGGTGTGTGGATGCCCAATTATGCTGCCATCAGCATATCTTTTGGCAATAGCACCAGAAAAAATGTTCTGGCGGCAAGAGTTTTCACCCGATGGTATACTTTTCCTTTTGCTCCTGTGGGGACGACCCCGCTCGATGTGGGGGCTGCATGGCGGGGACGACCCTGCCGCCTCGGGAGAAATAGATGGCGTGGATCATTCTGGTATTGGCGGGCTTGCTGGAAATCGGCTGGGCAATCGGCCTCAAGTACAGCGCGGGGTTTACCCGCCTCGTGCCCTCCGTCTTGACGGCAGTGTCCATGCTGGGCAGCGTGGTGATGCTGGGCCTGGCCTTGCGCACCTTGCCTCTGGGCACGGCCTACGCCATCTGGACGGGCATCGGCACCGTCGGCACGGCCATCTTCGGCATCATGGTGCTGGGCGAGCCGGCCAGCGCCGCGCGCATCGCCTGCATCGCCCTGATCGTCTCCGGCATCCTGGGCTTGAAATTGCTCAGCCCGCAATAAAGGATGCCAGCATGAGTCTCACCATGACCTATTTCTACCTGGCCATCGCCATCATCGCCGAAGTCATCGCCACCAGCGCCTTGAAGGCGTCCGAGGGATTCAGCCGTTTGTGGCCCAGTGTCATCACCGTGGTCGGCTACAGCATCGCCTTCTGGTGCTTGTCCCTGACCCTGAAGGTCATTCCTACCGGCATCGTGTATGCGATCTGGTCCGGCGTGGGCATCGTGCTCATTTCCGCCGTCGGCTGGTTCTGGTTCAAGCAAAGCCTCGATACGCCGGCCTTGATCGGCCTGGGGCTGATCATTGCCGGCGTGCTGGTGATTAATCTTTTCTCCAAATCAGTGGGGCATTGATCAGAAGCTGCTGGCCACCCGCGCCAGGTAATACCACTCGGCATTGGCTTGCGCGTTGACGTCCGGGAAGAGTATGTAGGCGTCGAATTCAGCCGTCACGGGCGTGCCGTCCGCGCGCACGCCGATCTGCTCGCCCTGTTTAACCTTGTCAAAGCTGGACCAGGTCTTGATGAAGCGGTCGCTTGCATGCAGCTTGTCGTGCACGACGACCATGTTCAGCGCTTCCATGTCGGTGTCGGCGATCGGCTCCGGCTGCGGTGCATCGATAAAGCCGAGGAAGGCCAAGGTGTTCATGATGGCGCGGTAAGCCACGTCCGGCGCGACCGGGTCCGCGTGCTGGCCGCATTCCAGGGTCAGGGCGTAGCCGCCCGTCGAGCGCATGTATTCGGTCGTGCCCACGCCATAGCGCAATACCATGCCTACCTGGTCGCTGCTGCCCAGGCGGCGCTGCACGCCTGCGCCATACGTTTGCAGCCAGCCATCGACGAAGCGGCGCACGCCCAGGCGGCGCGCCAGCGCGCGTTCCTTGTCTTCATGTTGAAACGGTTGCAGCGGGCCATCGTTGTTGCGCGGCCCCACCATGACGAAGGGCTGGCTGTCGGCATTGAACGAGTGCAAGTCGAGCAGCACGTCGTGCTGGCCCAGCAAAGGGCACAGCCAGTTGGCGATGCGGTCTTCAAAATCTTGTGGATTGTCGTTCGGAAACAGATTGCGGTTCAGGTTGCGGTCGCCGCTGCGCACGCCCTTGGCGTAGGCCAGCGGGTTGGTGATGGGCACGAAGGTGACGCTGCCGGCCAGAATCGAGAGGGCGCCGCTGTCGAGTTCAGCCATCACGCGGTGGATGCCCTTGGTGCCGCAGGTTTCATTGCCGTGCACGGCGCCCGTGACGATCAGGCGCGGGCCGCTGCCCTGGCCCGTGTAGTTGATGGATTTGAAGTGGAGTGCGCTGCTCATGCTGGACATATCCTATGCTGTTGCGGGAAGGGAAAGCGGGGTCGGCATATTTTAGCGGGATTCGCCGTGCACGCCTGCAAAAAGTTGGCCATGGCAAGGTGTGGCATGGCATGATCGGCGCCACCGTTGTTTTCCCTTGCCGATTCCATGTCCAGTACGTCCCATCCTTCCCGCCTGTATGGCCTCGATACCTTGCGCGCGCTGGCCATCGTGCTCGTCTTCATGAACCACTATTTGCTGTTCGTCAGCGAGGGCGGGGCGTTTGGTTTCTGGGGAGAAATCGGCTGGACGGGTGTGGACCTGTTCTTTGCCCTCAGCGGCTATCTGATCGGCAACCAGATCTTTGCGGCCCTGCGCAGCGAACACGGCTTTTCCCTGTCCCGCTTTTATGCGCGGAGATTCTTGCGCACCTTGCCCAATTTTTATGTCGTGCTGGCTTTGTATTATGTGTGGCCCGCGTTTCGCGGCGACAGCGCGCTGCTGCCCCTATGGAAATTCCTGACGTTTACGCAAAACATCAATCTGACGCCGGGCACGGCGTTTTCCCATGCGTGGTCGCTGTGCGTGGAAGAGCAGTTCTACGTGCTGCTGCCGGCCGTGGCGTTGTTGATCGCCGCCTGCCGCAAGTCGCTGCTGTGGGCGTGGCTGGCCGTGGCCGCCAGTTTGATCGTCGGCATGCTGGTGCGCGCCTATCTGTGGGATGAATATGTGCAAGTGCCGCGCGGCGGGCTTGGCTACTACAAGTATATTTATTACGCGTCGTGGTGCCGCTTCGACGAACTGGTGGCGGGCGTGGCGCTGGCGCTGCTGAAGAATTACCACCCGACCGCCTGGGCGCGCCTGACCTCGCACGGCAACCGTACCTTGCTGGCGGGAATCGCGGGCACGGCGCTGATGTTTTACGTGTTTCTCACCGATCACTATGGCTATGCGGTGACCGTGTTCGGCTATCCGGCCCTGGCCGCCAGTTTTACTTTATTGCTGGTCGCCGCGCTCAGTCCCGCCAGTGCGCTCTATCGACTGCGCGTGCCGGGCGCGGCCAGCCTGGCCCTGTGGTCGTATGCGATTTATTTGCTGCACAAGCAGCTGTGCATCCTGCTGCGGCCGGTGTTGCAGGATCTCGGTTATGGGCCGGACGGCGCGCCGGCGATACTGGTCAGTGTCGCCGTCAGCATCTTGACGGGCTGGCTCTTGTATAGAGTGGTGGAAACGCCGTTCATGCGCTTGCGGGCGCGCTACGTTCCCGCCAATCATGCATGACGACTACATGTCGATAACGTCGAGTCCCCGTGGCGTGCCGACCAGCAATTCCAGGATCGCATGCACGCGCAGATTCGTGTCTTCGTGTTCCGTGTTGTAGATCAAGGTGCGCAGGCCGGGCACGGCTTCCGTGATGTGGGGGCTGGCGTAGGCATTGATCAATAACAAGACCAGGTCCGTGGCGCCCGCGCCGGGCTGGCGCCGCAGCCGGTCGTGGATCACGTTCAGCAGCGCGCGCTGCATGCGCGGCGTGGGATTGCTGACGTAGGCGAAGACGCTCGGCGTGTTGGTGATGGCCGCGCAGATGCGCCGTTCGATCTCGTCGGGCTTCACGTCGGAGGCAATATCGAAATAAGCGGCTTCCCAGCGCGTGCGCGCATAGGGATGATTGGGCGGGAAGGAGTCGGCCGTTTCAAAACCGCAGATGCGGCTCAGGGTTTTCAGCCAGGCGAATAGGGTGGAGTTCATGCCGCGATTCTAGCGGCATTCCGCGTGTGCCGGGCCGACTCTATATAAAGAGGAGGCTGACGCCCGGGAAGCGGATGAAAAACAGATTAAAGTTTCCTGTAAAACAGCCCTTGTCATTCTGGGAAAGCCTCTCTATAATGCTGGTCTTCGGGGCGGTTAGTTCAGCTGGTTAGAATACTTGGTCGACATCCAAGGGGTCGGGGATTCGAATTCCTCACCGCCCACCAGAATTTAGCAGTAAGTGGTTTTAAAGAGTTTTAAGCTGGCGCAAGCCGCAAGCAGTCATTTGAAATACAATGATCAACAAAAGTTTTACGGGCGGTTAGTTCAGCTGGTTAGAATACTTGGTCGACATCCAAGGGGTCGGGGATTCGAATTCCTCACCGCCCACCAGAATGCAGTTAGAGAGAAAGGTAAAACCGGTTATGACACCGCGAACTACTACCAAGCTTTGGGAGTGACGCTAGTCGAACGGGTTTCCTTTGTCTCAAAAAAGTGAAAAACGCGGCTAGTCCGCGTTTTTTTGCGTCTGCGTTTTCCTTTCAGTTTTTCAGTCCACACCATTCATTGCAGTTTTACCTGGCGCCAGCGCCGATATGGAGATCAATATGCTTACAATCCGACTTCCCGATGGTTCCGCCCGTCAATTTGACGGTCCGGTCACCGTGGCCCAGGTTGCGGCCAATATTGGTACCGGCCTGGCCAAGGCTGCCCTGGCGGGCAAGGTCGACGGCAAGCTGGTCGATACCTCCTATCTGATCGAGCAAGACGCGGAATTGGCGATTGTGACGGACAAGGATGCCGATGGCCTGGAAGTGATCCGCCACTCGACGGCCCACTTGCTGGCGTATGCCGTCAAGGAATTGTTCCCGGACGCGCAAGTGACCATCGGTCCCGTGATCGACAACGGCTTTTACTATGACTTCGCCTACAAGCGTCCGTTCACGCCGGAAGATCTGGTCGCGATCGAAAAGAAAATGGCGGAACTGGCCAAGAAGGATGAGCAAGTCACGCGCAAAGTTGTCGCGCGCGACGAAGCCATCGACTACTTCAACAGTATCGGCGAAGCGTACAAGGCTGAACTGATCGGCTCGATCCCGGCCGACCAGGAAGTGTCGCTGTATTCCGAAGGCAAGTTCACGGACTTGTGCCGCGGCCCCCACGTGCCGTCGACGGGCAAGCTGAAAGTGTTCAAGCTGATGAAGCTGGCCGGTGCCTACTGGCGCGGCGACTCGAAAAACGAGATGCTGCAGCGTATCTATGGCACGGCCTGGGCCAAGAAGGAAGACCAGGAGCTGTATTTGCACAACCTGGAAGAGGCGGAAAAACGCGATCACCGCAAGCTGGGCAAGCAGCTCGATTTCTTCCATTTCCAGGAAGAAGCGCCGGGCCTGATCTTCTGGCACCCGAAAGGCTGGTCGATCTGGCAGCAAGTCGAGCAATACATGCGCAATGTGTACCAAGTCAACGGCTATCAGGAAGTCAAGGCGCCGCAGATTCTCGACCGTGGCCTGTGGGAAAAAACCGGTCACTGGGATAATTACCGTGAAAACATGTTTATCACGGAATCGGAAAACCGCGCCTATGCGCTGAAGCCGATGAATTGCCCTGGCCATATCCAGATTTTCAACAATGGCATGCGCAGCTACCGCGACTTGCCATTGCGCTACGGCGAATTCGGCCAATGCCACCGCAACGAACCGTCGGGCGCCTTGCACGGCATGATGCGCGTGCGCGGTTTTACGCAGGATGACGGCCACATCTTCTGTCTGGAAGAGCAGATCGCCGGCGAAGTGACGGCTTTCCACCAGCAGGCCATGGATGTGTACACGGCATTCGGCTTCACGAATATCGACGTGAAACTGGCCTTGCGCCCCGATAATCGCATCGGCACGGAAGAGTCGTGGGATTTCGCCGAGGAATCCCTGCGTTCGGCCTTGCGCGCCTGTGGCGTGGAATGGACGGAATTGCCGGGCGAGGGCGCGTTCTACGGTCCGAAGATCGAGTACCACCTGAAGGATAGTCTGGGCCGCGCATGGCAAGTGGGCACCGTGCAGATCGATCCGTCGATGCCGGGCCGCCTGGGTGCCGAATACGTGGCTGTGGACAACACGCGCAAGGTGCCGATCATGCTGCACCGCGCGATCGTGGGTTCGCTGGAACGTTTCATCGGCATCCTGATCGAACACTATGCGGGCGCCATGCCGCTGTGGTTGTCGCCGGTGCAGGTGTCAGTGTTGAATATTTCCGACGCCCAAGCTGATTATGTACAAGAAGTAACAACAAAACTGCGCAAAGCGGGGCTGCGCGTACAGGCTGATTTGCGTAACGAGAAGATTACCTATAAAATACGTGAACATTCCGTACAAAAATTGCCTTACATCTTAGTAATTGGCGACAAAGAGCGGGATGCGAATACAGTGGCCGTGCGGGCGCGGGGCAATGTCGATCTGGGCGTCATGTCCGTCGATGCCCTGATTGAGCGACTCAAACATGAAGTCGACACCAAGGCCTGACGAGGAAACTCGCTGCACGACCGTCTTACAAGATTTTTAAAGGAAATTACAATAGCTACTGACAAGTCACATCGCATCAATGGCGAAATCACTGCCCCTGAAATGCGTTTAAGCGGGGTCGATAACGAGCCACTCGGTATCGTAAGTTTGGCTGAAGCCTTCCGCCTGGCGGAAGAGGCAAACGTCGACCTGGTGGAAATTGCGCCTACCGCGCAGCCACCGGTGTGCCGTTTGATGGACTACGGCAAATTTAAGTATTCGGAGCAAAAGAAAGCTCACGAAGCCAAATTGAAGCAAAAGATCATCCTCGTGAAGGAAGTCAAATTCCGTCCGGGGACTGATGATGGTGACTACAATATCAAGTTGCGTAATCTCATCAAGTTCCTCGAAGATGGCGATAAAACCAAGATCACCTTGCGGTTCCGCGGTCGTGAGATGGCGCACCAGGATATTGGCTTCCGCATGCTGGAACGTCTGAAAGCCGATCTGGAGCCGTACGGCCAGGTCGAGCAGTTCCCGAAGATGGAAGGCCGCCAAATGATCATGGTTCTTTCGCCTAAGAAGAAGAAGTAAGCTACAATAGCGTTTTACTGTGGATCGACGTGGTTTGTGCCAGCATTGGCGCGACACCAGATTCCAGGCAGAATTTGCGCGGCCCGCTCAGTAATGTGCGGGCCGCGTGAACTGTAGCGGACTCGCATCCGCTGCACAACATGTGAAAGCAGGCATCTAAGCGCAGCGTCGTGTTGCCACCTGCAATCCTGTTATAAATGGAGCTGTCCGTAAGAGGACAGATTGCTATGCCTAAAATGAAGACCAAAAGCTCCGCGAAAAAACGTTTTCGCGTGCGTCCAGGTGGAACTGTCAAGTCGGGTCACGCGTTCAAGCGCCACATCCTGACCAAGAAGACCACCAAGAACAAACGTCAGTTGCGCGGTACCCGTAACATCAACGCATCGGATGTCACATCCGTCATGCGCATGATGCCGACTGCTTAATCTCACACTCAATTTAAGGAGTTACTATGCCTAGAGTAAAACGTGGGGTTACAGCTCGTGCCCGTCATAAAAAGATTCTTGTTCAAGCTAAAGGCTACCGTGGTCGCCGCAGCCGTGTATACCGTGTTGCCAAGCAAGCAGTTATGCGCGCTGGCCAATACGCTTACCGTGATCGCCGCAACAAGAAGCGCGTTTTCCGCCGCCTGTGGATCGCCCGTATCAACGCCGCTTCCCGTGAGCATGGCGTAACGTACAGCGTATTCATGAACGGCTTGAAAAAAGCAAATATCGAACTGGACCGTAAAGTCCTGGCCGATATGGCTGTGATGGACAAGCCAGCATTCGCTGCGATTGTCAACGCAGTGAAAGCAAAAATCGCTGCGTAAGCATCGGTCATTGCACAACGTCATCCGTAGGGTGACGTTATAAAGAGCGGGGCAGGGGTGTGAACCTTATGCCCCGTTTCCGTTTTTGATTGTTGGGTTCTAGATTACTAAATCCAGGATTGATTTCCAAAACAGGAAAAGCCGCATGAACTCCCTAGAAGAACTCGTCGTCTCGGCCCAGGCTGACTTTATCGCCGCCGCAGACGCTGCCGCACTTGAAAACGCCAAAGCCCGCTACTTGGGCAAGACTGGCCAGATTACCGAAATGATGAAGGGCCTGGGCAAACTGGACCCGGACGCGCGCAAGGCGCAGGGCGCCCTGATCAACGCCGTCAAAGTGCAGATCGAAGACGCGCTGACGGCGCGCCGTGATGCGCTGGCCGATGCCCAGATGCAAGGTCGTCTGAACGCCGAAGCGATCGACGTGACCCTGCCAGGCCGTGGCCGCATGCCAGGCGGCATCCATCCCGTGATGCGCACGTGGGAGCGTGTCGAGGAAATCTTCCGCTCGATCGGCTTCGACGTGGCCGACGGCCCCGAAATCGAGAACGACTGGACTAACTTCACGGCGCTCAACAGCCCGGAAAACCACCCAGCCCGTTCCATGCAAGACACGTTCTACATCGATGGCAACGACACCGACGGCAAGCCCTTGCTGCTGCGCACGCACACGAGCCCGATGCAGGTGCGCTATGCGCGCACGCATACGCCGCCGATCAAGGTCATCGCGCCGGGCCGCACCTACCGCGTCGACAGCGACGCCACTCATTCGCCGATGTTCCACCAGGTCGAAGGCCTGTGGATCGCCGAAGACATCAGCTTTGCGGACCTGAAGGGCGTGTACCTGAACTTCGTCAAGGCTTTCTTCGAGACGGACGACCTGCAAGTGCGCTTCCGCCCGTCGTACTTCCCGTTCACGGAACCGTCGGCCGAGATCGACATCGCCTTCGGCTCCGGCCCCCTGAAGGGCCGCTGGCTGGAAGTGTCGGGCGCCGGTCAGGTGCATCCGACCGTGGTGAAGAACTTCGGCCTCGATCCCGAGAAATTCATCGGTTTTGCTTTCGGCTCCGGCCTGGAACGCTTGACGATGCTGCGTTATGGCATCAACGACCTGCGTCTGTTTTACGAGGGTGATTTGCGCTTCCTCAAGCAGTTTAACTAAGGCGTTTCATTATTCCATGTCACTCGATGCGCTGGAGCGTGCCCTTGCATGCTCGCGCATTGAACATTTGAAAGCTTGATTATGCAATTTTCCGAAAACTGGCTCCGTACCATGGTCGATCCGAAGATGACTTCGGACGAACTGGCCCATCTGCTGACCATGTCCGGTCTCGAAGTCGAGGACGTCGATCCTGTCGCGCCCCCGTTCTCGAACGTGGTGGTGGGCCTGGTCCTGGAGATGGAAAAACATCCGAACGCGGACCGCCTGAATGTGTGCCAGGTCGATGTCGGCACGGGCACCATGCTCAACATCGTCTGCGGCGCGCCGAACGTGCGTCCGGGCTTGAAAGTCGTGTGCGCGATGGCGGGCGCCGTGCTGCCCCCTGGCGCCGATGGCAAGCCGTTTGAAATCAAGGTGGGCCAGCTGCGCGGCGTCGAGTCGCAAGGCATGCTGTGCTCCGCGCGCGAATTGAAATTGTCGGAAGAAAACGCCGGCTTGATGGAATTGCCGGACGACGCGCCGATCGGCCAGAATTTCCGCGATTACTTTGCTTTGAACGACTTGAAATTCACCATCAAGTTGACGCCGAACAAGGCGGACTGCCTGTCCGTGCTGGGCGTGGCGCGCGAAGTGTCGGCATTGACGGGCGTGCCCCTGAATGCGCCGCAGTTCCGCACCGTGCCGGTTTCCAGCGATGAAATCCTGCCCGTGAAAGTCAGCGCGCCGGACCTGTGCGGCCGTTTCACGGGCCGCGTCATCCGCGGCTTGAACGCCAAGGCAGCCACGCCGGACTGGATGAAGCAGCGCCTCGAGCGCAGCGGCCAGCGTCCGCTGTCGGCGCTGGTCGACATTTCCAACTATGTCATGCTGGAACTGGGCCGTCCCAGCCACGTGTTTGACCTGGCAAAGATCCACGGCAGCCTCGACGTGCGTTGGGGCAAGGCGGGCGAATCCGTCAAGCTGCTCAATGGCAACACCATCGCCGTCGACGAGTGGATCGGCGTCATTGCCGATGAGCAGGAAATCGAATCGCTGGCCGGCATCATGGGCGGCGACGCCAGTTCGGTGTCGGACGATACGGACAGCATCTACCTGGAAGCGGCATTCTGGTGGCCGAACGCCATCCAGGGCCGCGCCCGCCGTTTGAATTTCTCGACCGATGCGGCGCACCGTTTCGAACGCGGCGTCGATTTCGCCACCACCGTCGAACATATCGAGCGCATCACGGCCCTGATCGTGGAAATCTGCGGCACGCCGGCCACCACCGTCGGTCCCGTCGACGACCATGTAGTGAACTTGCCGCAACGCCAGCCCGTGACCATGCGCACGGCGCGCGCGCAAAAAGTGATCGGCGTGCCGCTCAACGATGCGCTGATCGCCGATATCTTCACGCGCCTGGCCCTGCCGTTCACCCTGGCCGACGGCGTGTTTTCCGTGACCTCGCCCAGCTACCGTTTCGACATCGAGATCGAGGAAGACTTGATCGAGGAAGTGGCGCGCGTATACGGCTTTGAAAACATCCCGACCTTGCCGCCCGTGGCAGCGAACGTGATGCAGATTGCACCGGAAAATACCCGCTCCTTGTTTGCGGTACGTCATGAGCTGGCCGACCTGGGCTTCCAGGAAGTGGTTAACATGAGCTTTGTCGATACGGCATGGGAGCGCGACTTCTCGGGCAACACCAATCCGATCAAATTGCAGAACCCGATCGCCAGCCAGATGAGCGTGATGCGTTCCTCGCTGATCGGCAGCCTGATCGCCAACGTGCGCTACAACCTGAACCGCAAGACGAACCGCGTGCGCATCTTCGAAGTGGGCGCCATTTACCAGCGCGACGACAGCGTGCAAAACGGCCCGCTGTCGGTGGCCGGCTATGCCCAGCCCAAGCGCGTTGCCGCCATGGCCTACGGCGCGGTGGCCGACGAGCAGTGGGGCCAGCCGTCCCGCACGGTCGACTTCTTCGACGTGAAGGCGGACCTGGAAGCGCTGTTCGCGCCGCTGGTCTTGCGTTTCAGCAAGGCGGAACACCCGGCCCTGCATCCGGGCCGTTCGGCCAACGTGGAGCTTGACGGCAAGGTCATCGGTTTCATCGGCGAATTGCACCCGCGCTGGATGCAAAAGTACGACTTGCCGCTGGCGCCCGTGCTGTTCGAAGTTGACGCGGCAGCCCTGACGCAGCGGGTCGTGCCCGTGTACCAGGAAATCTCGAAATTCCCTGGCGCCAGCCGCGACCTGGCCGTGGTCGTCAAGCAATCGGTGGCCGTGCAGGATCTGCTCGACAGCTTCCATGCCGCCGCCAAGGCAAGCCCTGCGGCGCGTATCGTGCAAGCCATTGTTTTATTTGATGAATATCGTGGAAAAGGTCTGGAAGCGGATGAAAAAAGCCTTGCTTTCCGGATTAGCTTGCAAGATACTCAAAACACCCTGCAAGACGATGTCGTCGATGGCCTGATGGCTGTCCTGATCGATGCCGCCAAGCAGGGCCACGACGCGAAACTGCGTTCGTAATTATCGGACTGGCCGTCGCTTTTTGCGTGACGGCCTTTCCGTCGTCAATCGTAGACGAGCTTGCCATGTGGCGGGCTCGGGCGCACAGAAAAGGCAGGGCAGGAAAATTAATAACAGCGACGTTGATTCCGCCGTACTGCAATCCGCACTGGCCGCCGATTTGCATCGGGCCATGCTGGTTGCCAAAGTGCGCCAGGAAGCGGAAAAAGATTTACCCACCTTGACCAAGGCGGAACTGGCCGAATTGTTGTTCGAGCAAGTGGGCCTGAACAAGCGCGAAGCGAAAGATATGGTCGAGACCTTTTTCGACGAAATCCGCAATGCGCTCGAGCGTGGCGAGGCCGTCAAATTGTCCGGTTTCGGCAATTTCCAGTTGCGCGACAAACCGCAGCGGCCGGGCCGCAATCCGAAGACGGGTGAAGAGATTCCTATCACGGCGCGCCGTGTCGTGACCTTTCATGCGAGCCAGAAGCTGAAAAGCATGGTCGAAGAGACCAGTCCGCTGGCACGTGCTGCCTGAGTGAGTGGCGATGAACGAGCGCATCAGTAAAACCGAGTTGATCGCCCCCTTGCCGCCCATTCCGGCGAAACGCTATTTCACGATCGGCGAGGTGAGCGAGTTGTGCGGCGTCAAACCGCATGTACTGCGCTACTGGGAGCAGGAGTTTTCCCAGCTCAAGCCGGTCAAACGACGCGGCAACCGCCGTTATTATCAGCACCATGAGGTGCTGCTGATACGCCGCATCCGCGAATTGCTGTACGAGCAGGGCTTTACCATCAGCGGCGCGCGCAACAAGCTCGACAGCCGTGGCGCATCGCATGCCATCGCCGACGAGTTGCCAGTGCTGCCGGCCATGCCTGCCGTGCCGCAGGAAGCGCCGCTGGACCGCGTGTGGATACGCAATGAATTAATTGCGATTTTAAACTTGCTAAAATAAGATTTGTACCAATATAGGTGGGGTTGTCCGGTAGCTGTTGACTAAGTTGACTATACTGCATGGGCGCTCCGCCTTGGTGCTGACGCTACCGTACGGCGCGCCATATTTTGAATATAATGTTAATGTTGCGTTTTTGTTAGTGACGCTAAGCCGGAGCAGCGTTCAGGTTCCGGTAGTCTTTCCCAGGCCAGGAAAATTTAAGGGGAAACAATGATACGCGTTGCCATTTGTGATGATCACCAAATAGTACGAGCTGGGTTCAAACAGATTTTTTCGTCGTCAAGCGACTTCAGTGTGGTGGCGGAAGCCGGTACCGGGCGCGAAGCGCTCGATATCGCCCGCCGCGAAATTTGCGATGTATTGCTGCTCGATATCGCCATGCCCGATCAGAGCGGCATCGATACCTTGCGCACGATCCGCCAGGGCCAGCCGGAATTGCCCGTGCTGATCCTCAGCGGCTATCCCGCGCAGCAATATGCGCTGAATCTGTTCAAGATGGGCGCGAATGGCTATCTGAACAAGGAATGCGAAGCCGACGAGCTGATGACGGCCGTGCGCACCGTATTCCAGGGGCGCCGCTATGTCAGCTCCACCGTGGGCGAGTTGCTGGCGCAGTCGTTCGACCGCGACACGAATGCCGCCCTGCATACGGAATTGTCGGACCGCGAGTTCCAGGTCTTCCTGCGCCTGGCACGCGGCGCCACCGTGTCCGATATCGGCGTGGCCTTGTCGCTGAGCATCAAGACGGTCAGTACCTACCGTACGCGCATTATGGAAAAAATGGGCTTGCAATCGAACAGCGACTTGACCTATTACGCAATGAAAAACAATTTGCTTGACTAGCGCTGCGGTGCGATCATGGAAACATGATCGCTCAGCCAGCTAGCCGGGCACGACTTGATGTTGTGCAGTGCAGCAGTTTGTGGCGAGGACTATAATTGGCCGGCGCCGGCGCTCTCTCCCGCGCCGAACCTTGCTAAGGATGCACACCAGGATGTATTTCACCGCTCAACCGGCCCCGAATCACCGCCTGCCCCTGTACAAGACGATCCTGTGCGTGACGTGCGCCTTGTTGCTTGTATTGAATGGTTTCAGTCTTTACCATAACCTGGAGTCGCTGAAGGGCACGAATGCCTTGCTCAGCCAGAGCGCCCGCGTGGCCGACCGCCTGCAGTATTTGAACGTGCTCGTGCTCGATGCGGAAAGCAGCTTGCGCGGCTATTTCATTTCCGGCTCCGAAACCTATCTGGGGCCGTCAAAGACCGCTGCCACCGAAATCGACAACGAATTCAACGAGCTGCAAACCTTGCTCGCGGGCAGTCCCACCCAGCTGAAAAACCTGGGCCAGCTGAAAAGCTTGATCCGTCGCAAGATGTCGATGCTGCAACAGTCGATCGACGTCTACAAGCAGGGCGGATTGGCCGAGATCGTCAACATTTCCCGCGTGACCGATGACCGCGCCACCATGGACGAGATCCGTCTGCAGGTGGTGATCATGACACGCGAACAGAATGAAGCGCTGTCGACCGGCAGCGCCGCCTTTTATCATGAGTACCAGAAAGCCGTGCTGCTCGGCATCGGCATCAATGCCCTGGCCATCCTCGTGCTGATCATGTTTTACCAGCTGGTGCGGCGCAGCTTCCAGAACAGGGCAGCCGTCGAGTATGCATTGCAAAATGCCAACGACACCCTGGAATCGACGGTCAGTAAGCGTACCGAGCAGTTATCCGTGCTGTCGCGTCATTTGATCAGTGTCAACGAAGTGGAAAAAGCGCGCCTGGCGCGCGAGCTGCACGATGAACTGGGTGCCAACTTGACCTCGATCAGCATGGACCTGGGCGCCGTCACGCAGCAGTTGGCGCATACGCAGCCGGAACTGGCCGCGCAGTTGCGCCATGCCAAGGCTACCTTGCTGGAAACGGTGGAACTGAAGCGCCGCATCGTGGAAGACCTGCGCCCCAGCCTGCTGGACAACCTGGGCCTGTGCGCCGCCATCGAAAGCTATTGCGAGGATTTTGCGCGCATGAGCTCGGTGCGCTGCGATACGGACGTGGCCATCAATATCGATAACCGCGAAGCGACCTTGACGATCGCCCTGTTCCGCATCGTGCAGGAATCGCTGACGAATATCCTCAAATATGCTCGGGCCGGCATGGTCAGCGTGACCTTGAAACGCAACGAGCACGGCCTGGTGCTGCGCGTGATCGACGACGGCATCGGCATCACGGAAGACGCGCTGCAAAAACCGATGTCGCACGGCTTGCTGGGCATGCGCGAGCGGGCCCTGCTGCTGGGTGGCACGCTTACCGTGCGCCAGGGGCCGGAAGGCAAGGGGACGTGTGTGGAGGCCGTGATTCCCATGCCGCTGACGCCGGAGCTGGAAGATATCGATGCGGATGCCGAAGCGTAATTTTCCTTGAGATAAAAAAATGGCCGGGCATGCAGCCCGGCCATTTTGCTAACTATCTTGCCCGATCAGCAGCGTGAAACGTCGCGCAGCAAGCGGTCGTATTCCGTCTTGGCGACCTTGTAGCACTCGCCCGCATAGCATTCCAGGCCGGCGCGGTCCAGCACCGTGATATTGCCGCGGCGATAGTGGATCAAGCCTTCTTCCTGCAGCTTGCCGGCGGCGGCCGTGATGCTTTCGCGGCGCACGCCCAGCATGATCGAGATCAGCTCTTGCGTGACTTTCAATTCATTCGATGGCGAACGGTCCAGGCGGTCCAACAGCCAGCGGCACAGCTTTTGCTCGATCGAGCTGTGGCGGCCACCGACGGCGTTCTGCGCCATCTGCGCAAACAGGGCGTTGGTGTAGCGCATCAGCAGCTGGGGCAGGGCGCCGCCTTGATTGAAGGCGTCGCGCAGGCTTTGCGTTTTCAGGCGGTAGCCGTAGCCGGCGCTTTGCACGACGGCCGTGCACATGGCGCGCTCGCCTGCCAGCAGCGAGGCACCGGCTACACCTTCATGGCCGACCACGGCGATTTCCGTCGTGGCGCCGTCTTCCATGACATACAGCAGCGAAATGATGGCGGTGGTGGGGAAGTAGCTGTATTCCAGGTTGTTACCGTAGGCATACAACTCCTTGCCGAAAGGCAGTTCCACCAGTTCCAGGTCTTCGAACAGCGATTCGAGCGCGGCGCGCGGCAGGGCGGCCAGCAATTCATTCTGTTGGGCACTGCTGAGGCTAACCCGCGACGCAAGCTTGATTTCCCGTCCGGCCGCCGGCATGGCGCGCGGCAGCAGCTGGTTCTTCTGGACCGGGGTGCTAAGTTGAGTATGGCTCATAGTATTCCTCACAGGCTTTTTACATCGGAGTGCGACTGCCGCGTTGCTGGTCAAAAAAAAGCTGCCGTACTCATGTGATAACGGCGTTTTGTTCGACCGCGCGGTGCAGATCGCGATGTAGCTACTTTAAGAGCTTATGTAAGTGGCGAACATAAGATTAGCAGTCGCCACTTTGTAGTCTCTTTTGAGGCGAAATTGTAGTCCTTGTCCTACGTGCGCACTTTTGACTAGCTAGCCTTGCGCCGTTCTGCGCGATTTTGTGATATGACGCGCGGTTTATTGGCGCTCCACAGCCCGGCCGGACGCACGCTGGGCAAGCCGTCGCGCACGATCGCGGCGGGCGCCTGGCGTGCGTTTGGCGCCTCGTGTTCTCCCAGGCGGAAGCGGCTCACGGCCTGCGTCAGTGCTTCGCCTTCCTGGTGCAGGCGCTGCGAACCGGCGCGCGCCTCGTCGACCAGACCCGCGTTCTGGCGCGTCATGTCGTCGATTTGCGCCAGCGCCTGGTTGATGCGGGCGATCTCGCCATTCTGTTCGGCGCCCGCGCTGCTGATGCGTCCGATCACCACGGCCACCTGCTGCACCGCATCGACGACCTGGCGCATGGTGCTGCCGGCTGCATTGACCAGGTCGCCGCCCGCATCCACGGTGGCGACGGAATCGCCGATCAGGCGCTTGATTTCCAGCGCCGCCTCGTTCGAGCGCTGCGCCAGGCTGCGCACCTCGGATGCCACGACGGCAAAGCCGCGCCCTTGTTCGCCCGCGCGTGCCGCTTCCACGGCCGCGTTCAGGGCCAGGATATTCGTCTGGAACGCGATGCCGTTGATGACGCTGATGATGTCGACGATCTTGTGCGAACTGGCCTTGATCGAGGCCATGGTCTCGACCACGGCGCCGACGGTCTGTCCGCCGCGCAGGGCCACGTCGGCCGCCGTCGCCACCAGCGTGCGTCCCTGTCCTACGTGGGCTTCGTTGCGGCCCACGGTGGCCGTCAGTTCGCGCATCGAGTCCACGGTGGCGCCCAGCGCGTCCGCTTGCGTGGCCGTATGGCCAGACAGGGCGGCGTTGCCCTGGGCGATATCGGCGCCGGCCGCCGCGATGACGGCCGCGCCGCCGCGGATTTCCTGCACCAGGGTGGCCAGGCCGTGCGTCATGGCGCCGAAGTCGCGCACCAGGTCGCCGATCTCGTCGTGCGCCTGCGAAGTGATGCGCTGCGACAGGTCGCCCGCCGCCGCCGCGCCGACGGCCACGCGCAATTGCGTCACGTCGCGCGCGAACGCGGTATAAAAGCCTGCGCACAGGTAGGCGGCGGCCAGCAGCACCAGCAGCATGGCCGCCAGGATCAGGGCGCGGCGCGCCTCGTCGCGGGCGATGCGCTGCGCCAGCAAGTCGTCCAGCGCGGTGGCGGAGGCGCCGGAGAGCGCGTGCAGGGCGTCGATCGCCTGCATGCCGGCCGCGTGGAATTGCGCGCCCGACGTCTGGTCGTAGGAATTCGTCACTTCATTTTTCGTGCGTTCGAGGAAGGCCAGCGCGGCCGGCACGGCTTTCAGGGCCGGCTGCAGGCTGGCGCGCAGTTCCGGCCTGGCGGCAAGGATCTCGTCGAAACGGGAGGGCAGGCGTTCCAGTTCGTGGCGCGCGATCAGGGCGTTGGCGTTGACGAGCTGATCTTCGTTCGCCTCGAACAGGCCCGTGTCGATGTAGGCGGCGCCGCGCCCGCCGATGTCCGACAGGCTTTCGGCCAAGTCGGGCAGGGTGGCGGTGAAGACGGCGCTCAGGTGGTTGGCGCCCGCGTCCGGGTCCA
Source organism: Janthinobacterium sp. BJB304 (assembly GCF_002735765.1). Lineage (NCBI taxonomy): Bacteria > Pseudomonadati > Pseudomonadota > Betaproteobacteria > Burkholderiales > Oxalobacteraceae > Janthinobacterium > Janthinobacterium sp. BJB304. Next base: position 35,694 of record NZ_PDZN01000029.1, on the reverse strand, counting down.
GGCTCAGGTGCGAACGGTCGGCCACCAGCTGGCCCAGTTTGGCCGCCTGGCGCAGCAGCGCCGTGTGCGCCGCGTAGCTGTCGCGCGCCGCCAGGCCGGCCTGGCGGCCCAGCAGGGCTTGCCACTGTTTCGTCAGTTCGGCCGCCTGGGGCAGGCCCGCGCCGGCCGGCAAACGCGCCAGGGCCGACAGAGACGCCGTGATGCGCGCGTTAAGGGCCGTGTTATCCATGCCCGCCTTGCCGCTCAGGCGCAAGTGCTCGAGGCCGCGCCGCTGCTGCAGCAGGCGCGTGCCTTCCTGCAACTGGCGCACATAGGTCACGCCCCGCTGCGCATCCTGCGCCTGGGCCAGCGACTTGCCCAGCTCCGAGATCAGCAGGGTGGTTGCCAGCGCCAGCGGCAGCAGGAAGACCAGGCAGACAAGCATGAATTTGGGCAGCAGGCGCAGGCGCTGCATGAGTCGGATGGCGGGGGTGAGAAGGATTTTCATCGGGTTTCCAGGGTAGGGTGACAACATTTCTGCAGTGCAATGTTGCCTGCGGATTGTGACCCCTTGATGAAGTGGCTGATTTTGCTTTTCTCCACAGTGAAGCAGTTCACACGGAAGGCCGATCCTTCTGTAAAATCGAGGGTTTTTTGCGAGGGCCATATTATGGTCACCAATATGGCCAACGAGAACGACATCACTACCCCCGATTCCAGCGACAATGCGGACAACGCCGCAGCGCCGGCGAGCAGCAAGGCGCCGGCCGTGATCGCGCGCGAAGTGCAGCGCCGCCGCACCTTCGGCATCATTTCCCACCCGGATGCGGGTAAAACCACCTTGACGGAAAAACTGCTGCTGTTCTCGGGCGCGATCCAGATGGCCGGCACCGTCAAGGCCCGTAAATCGGGCCGCCACGCGACGTCGGACTGGATGGAGATCGAGAAGCAGCGCGGCATTTCCGTCGCCTCCTCGGTGATGCAGTTCGAATTCCGCGACCACGTCGTCAACCTGCTCGACACCCCGGGCCACCAGGACTTCTCGGAAGATACCTACCGCGTGCTGACGGCGGTCGACTCGGCGCTGATGGTGATCGATGCGGCCAAGGGCGTGGAAGCGCAGACGATCAAGCTGCTGGCCGTCTGCCGCATGCGCAATACGCCCATCGTCACTTTCATGAACAAGATGGACCGCGAGACGCGCGATCCGCTGGACCTGCTCGACGAACTCGAGTCGGTGCTGAAGATCCAGTGCGCGCCCGTCACCTGGCCTATCGGCATGGGCAAGAACTTCCGCGGCGTGTACCACCTGCTGAACGACGAGATCATGCTGTTCAAGGCCGGTGAAGAGAAGGCCGACGGCGCCTTCGAAATCATCAAGGGCATCGACAACCCGCGCCTGCAGGAGATGTTCCCGCTGGAGATGGACCAGTTGCGCATGGAAGTCGAATTGGTGCACGGCGCCTCGAACCCGTTCAACCTGGAGGAATTCCTCTCCGGCGTGCAGACGCCCGTGTTCTTTGGTTCGGCCATCAACAACTTCGGCGTGCGCGAGATTCTTTCCGCGCTGGTCGACTGGGCGCCGGCGCCGCGCCCGCGCGACGCGACCGTGCGTTCCGTCGATCCGACCGAGCAGCCATTCACCGGTTTCGTCTTCAAGATCCAGGCGAACATGGACCCGGCCCACCGCGACCGCATCGCCTTCCTGCGCGTATGCTCGGGACGTTTCGAGCGCGGTATGAAGGTCAAGCACTTGCGCCTGGGGCGCGAGATCAAGGTGTCGAACGTGGTGACCTTCATGGCCTCCTCGCGCGAACAGGTGGAAGAGGCGTACGCGGGTGACATCATCGGCTTGCCGAACCACGGCAACATGCAGATCGGCGACAGTTTTTCCGAAGGCGAGATGCTGACCTTTACCGGCATCCCGTACTTCGCGCCGGACTTCTTCCGTTCCGTGCGCATCCGTAATCCGCTGAAGATCAAGCAATTGCACAAGGGCTTGCAGCAGCTGGGCGAAGAGGGCGCGGTACAGGTCTTCAAGCCGGTGCAGGGCGGCGAACTGGTGCTGGGCGCCGTCGGCGTGCTGCAGTTCGAAGTGGTGGCCAGCCGTTTGCTCAACGAATACGGCGTCGACGCCGTGTTCGAAGGCACCAGCATCAGCAGCGCGCGCTGGGTCAGCTGCGACGACAAGCGCGTCCTGCAGGATTTCGAAAACGCGCTGGGCCACAACGTGGCCTACGATGCGGCCGGCAACATGGCCTATTTGGCCACATCGGGCGTCAACCTGCGCCTGACGGAAGAGCGCTGGCCGAAATTGACATTCCACGCGACGCGCGAGCATTCGGCCAAGCTGGCTTGATGTAGCGGCGTCGTCGGGTTACGCGCTTCGCGCTAACCCGACCTACGGGGGGCATGGGCGCGTTGCGCTAACCCCGCCTGCCTGTGCCTGGCGTAGGTCGGATTAGCGCGGCAACGCCGCGCGTAATCCGACAATATCGTTGGCCAGACCTCAAGCCGGCAAGCTCGTGCGCGTGCTCCAGTCGCGCCGCTCCAGCAGCAATGCCGTCAGCTGCGCCGCCGTCATCGGTCGCGCAAAGAAGTAGCCCTGCACGTTGTCGCAGCCCGCTGTTCTTAAAAATTCCACCTGCTGCAAGGTCTCCACCCCTTCGGCCACCACTTTCAGGTGCAGGCTGTGCGCCATGGCGATGATGGCCGTGACGATGGCTTCGCCCTCGCCGGGCAGGTCGTGCACGAAGCTGCGGTCGATCTTCAGCTGGTCGATCGGCAGGCGCTTCAGGTAGGACATCGACGAATAGCCGGTGCCGAAATCGTCGATCGACAGGTGGATGCCCGTCTCCTGCAGGCGCCGCATCAGTTCCACGTTGGCGTGGACGTTGTCCATCAAGACCCCTTCCGTGATTTCCAGCTCCAGCAAGCCATGCGGCAGCTGCGTTTCGTGCAGGATGGCGCGGATATCGTCCATCAGGCCCGGGTCGCGCGCCTGGCAGGCCGACAGGTTGACGGCCACGTGCTCGAGCGAGTCGAGCAGCCCCGCCTTGCACCAGACGGCGGCCTGGCGGCAGGCGCTTTGCAGCACCCAGCGTCCCAGATCGACGATGATGCCGCTTTCCTCGGCCACGGGGATGAATTCGGCAGGGCTCAGCTGGCCCATCTCGCGGCAGTTCCAGCGTATCAGCGCTTCCACGCCGACGATGCGCCCGCTGCGCAAGTCGATCTGCGGCTGGTAGTGCAGATACAGTTCCTCGTTTTGCAGCGCGCGGCGCAGGTTCGCTTCCATGCGCAGGCGGCGCTGGGCGCGCAATTCCATTTCGGCCTTGAACACGGCGTAGCGGTTCTTGCCCTGGTGCTTGGCGTGGTACATGGCCGTATCGGCATTGCGCGTCAGGGTGGCCACGTCCTGCGCGTCGAACGGGTACAGGCTCACGCCGATGCTGGCGCTGACATACAACTGGTGGCCTTCGAGGTCGAACGGTTCGGCCAGCACGGCGAGGATCTTGCTCGCCACGCTGGCCATTTCCGAGGCGTCGTCGGCCGGTTCGACGATGACGACGAATTCGTCGCCGCCGATGCGGCAGATGATGTCGGTGCCGCGCAGGATGGCCACGAGGCGCTCGGCGACGAGCTTGAGCAACTGGTCGCCACAGTGGTGGCCCAGCGTATCGTTGACGATCTTGAAGTTGTCCAGGTCCAGCAGCAGCAGGCCCACGCTGCTGTCCTGGCGGTCGGCGCGCGCCAGCGCGTAGGCCAGCGCGTCGTTGAATTCATGGCGGTTCGGCAGCTGTGTAACGGAGTCGACGTGGGCCAGGTAGTGCAAGTGGCTTTCCGCATGCTGGGCGGCGGTGCGCGTGCGGCGCACCATCAGGAAAGTCAGGCCGAATGCGCACAGGCAGACGAGCAGGGTGAAGGCGGCAAATTGTGCCAGACTGGCGTACAGCGGCGCCAGGCTGGCGCGCAGATACAGGGCGCCGCCGCCGGGCAAGGTCTTGAGGATGGCGGCGCTGCCGTCCAGGTAATCGAGGTGCACGCCGTTGCGCGGCGCGGCGGGCACGGTATCGACGCTGCTGCGCGCATAGCGGGCAAACGGTGCGCCATAGGGGCTGTAGAGCAGGGCTTGCCGGATATGCGGGGCGGCGGCGAGGGGAGCGAGCAGTTGTTGCGCCGCCAGGCGATTGTCCTGGCGCATGGTCTCGGTGGCGGCGGGCGCCAGCATGTCGGCCTGGATCTGCAGGCTGCGCTGGAGGGATGCCTGGAGGGAAAACAACTGGAAGAGGATCAGCAGCAGGCTGGCCATGGTCAGCATGGCCGCCGCGGCCAGCAAGTTCAGCCGGGCTATCCGGTCGCCGCGTAATTGCACGGACGGCAGTATCAATGGCGTCATCATGACGCTTCCTCCTGCCGGCCCCGCTTGTCGCCGCCCCGTGTGATCGCGCCTCGCCCTGCCATACTTTACGTTCCAGTCTGATGAAAACCGAAGTGAGCCGGAACTCTCAACGTGTTGCTAAGTGTTGCTAAGGCCGACATATTGTCATTTTGCAGCGTGAAAGTACAGGGCGTGCGGCAATTTAGTATCCATGCCGGGCACCGCTGGCGGCGGACAAGGCGACAAGACAGGCGGAAAAGGCGGGCGTGTCTTTCTAATAATAATACATGCTGAAGTTTAATCCTTTTTTTGCCTGGCGGTTTTTTTCTCTAAAAACATGCTGAAGGTAAACAAAATACCGCCAAGAATAACTTCAATGTGCCCGGCCATTCCGGCACGGATTAACTTTTTGTCTGTATCGGCCATTGCAAGTCATTGATTTTAATAAATTTTAATGAAGAATGCGCGAACGCTATGGCCTTGCTTCGCGAGTTCGTCCATAATCCGCTGATGATGGACGTTCTGATGCTGTTTGTTTTGTCTGCCGCGGCCAAGCAAGTCGCCGCCAGCAAAACCGGACGCCGCCCTAATGATCAATAGTGAGGATATCTTGGAAAAAAAACCAAAAATTATTTTGTCGTCACAAGACTTGGAACGACTGGAAGCGTTGTTGTATGCCTTGGGTAATAACTTGTCGCCGGACAAGGCCGCCTTGCTCGATGAGCTGGGCCGCGCCGAGGTGCTCGAACCGCAAGAGATTCCCCCGACCGTCGTGACGATGAATTCCACCGTGCGCTTCACGGTGGAAAACAAGGAGGAATTCTGCCTCACGCTCGTGTATCCAAAAGATGTGGAAGGCCAGGCCGACCGCATTTCCGTGCTGGCGCCCGTCGGCAGCGCGCTGCTGGGCCTGTCCGTGGGCGACAGCATCGCCTGGCCCATGCCGGGCGGCGTGGTGAAGGTCAAGATCGAGGAAATCGTCTATCAGCCTGAACGGGCCGGCGAGTACCACCGATAAGCAATGACGGCGGACGGCGCCTGCCGTTCGCCGGCCAGGCCGTGCCGGGACGGAAATTAACTGTTTCGCTGCACGCGCACCACCAGCCATCCCGCCACGACCGTAAATGTGACGATGATGGCGACGATGATCCAGAAGCCCTGCGGATGCTGGGCCAGCGGAATACCCCCCACATTCATGCCCAGCATGCCGGCGATGATATTGATCGGCAAGGCCAGCACGGTGACGATGGTCAGCACGAACAGGCTGCGGCTGTTTTCCTCGTTGACGCTGGCGGCGATCTCTTCCTGCAGCAGCTTGATGCGTTCCTGTAGCGAGGACATATCGCTGAGCACCACCGAAAATTCCTCCGTCGATTGGCGCAGTTCCAGGCTGTCCAGTTCCGACACCCATGCGGGCGGACGCTGCAGCAGGCGGAACAGGGCAGCCGGTTCCGGCGCCAGCAGGCGCTGCAGCCGCACCAGCACGCGCCGCATGGCGCCCAGGTCTTCGCGTTTCGGCACCAGGCGCCCGGCCAGCAAGTGATCCTCGATATCGTCGACCCGCGCCACGGCGTCGCGCACGATGTTGACCAGCACGTCGGCCTGGTCGCGCAGCAGATGGATCAGCAGCTCCACCGACGAGCGGATCGGCTCGTGGTTCTTGATGACGGCCTGGCGCAGCCGTTCGATCGACTGCAGCGGCGCGCGGCGCGCCGTGATGACGAGGTTTTGCGCCACGCTGGCCCACATGGTGGAGATATCGGATGCCTCGAACGAGAAATTGTGCACCACATCGTTGACCACGGCGATCAGGGTATTTTCCGCCTGCTCGATGCGCGTGGAACGGGAACCCTGGTGCAGGGTTTCATAGAATTCGTCGGCCAGCTGCGTGTGCGTCATCAGCCATTTTTCGCTGGCCGCATGCGACAAATTAAAATGCAGCCAGACGAATTCCTGCGCCGGCTGGGCCGTGCTCGCATTGAGCCAGGCCAGCGCGGCCGTCGAGTCGAGCGCCAGCGGCTGCGCCTCGCGGCCAAACAGGAAGCCCCAGACCAGGCCCGAGGTGTCCGAGCCGTAGGTAAAACCGGCAGTTTCCATCGCCATCGTGAATCTTTCTCGCGCAGTGTGATTGATCGTCGCGCGATGTTAATACACGGATGTGTCCGGAAAATGACAAGGCCACCGCGATGGGTGGCCTTGTCCGAACTACGGCTGCATGTTAATTGCGATGGGGATTATCGGGACGGCGGTCGTCGCGGTTTGGAACGCCGTCGCTGTCGCGGTCGTGGCGGTTGCCGTTGTCGCGGTCATAGCGGTTGGGGATGCCGTCGCCGTCACGGTCGTGGCGGTTGCCATTGTCGCGGTCATAACGGTTGGGGATGCCGTCGCGGTCGCGGTCGCCGTTCGGGCCGCGTGGCGACCAGCGGCCTTGCTCCATCTGCCAGCGGCCATCGCGCTGGTTCCAGGCGGGCGGCGCATACACGTAGCCGGGGCGTTCGGCGATCCATACGCCAGGCGTCCAGGCGTAGCGCTGGCTGCGCCATTCCCAGTGGCCGGGCACCCAGGCGTAGCCGTGGCGGGCGCGCGGGATGGCTTCGCGGCGCGGCGGCGGCGGGGCGATGCGGATGTCGTCATAGCGCACCGGCTGCACCTGTGCGGCGACCCAGCCGCCACGGTCCAGGCGCCAGCGGTTGTTCTCTTGTATCCAGGCGGCGCGGCGGTACTGGTTGCCGCCGCGTTCGCGCAGCCATTCGCCGTCGTTCCACACATGGCGCTGGCCATCCCAGTTCCAGTAGCCGGGCGCCCAGACATAGCCGGCGCGCGGTGCCGGCACGCTTTCAAACCGTGGCGGAGGCGGGGCGTTGCCGACGACAATGCTGACGCCGAGCTGATTCTGTGCCATGGCCTGCGCGGGCAGGAAGGCTGCGGCGCTGATGGCAAGCATGGCTGCTGCGTAGAGTGTGATGGGTTTCATGATGTGCTCCATTTCGGTGATTGCGTGAAATGGACTATAGGCGCTTGCCGGCGGTTTTTCGCCTTTGATTCAACTTATTACAATTGACACAATGCTGTGTGTCCGTGTATCCGTGGCCGATACAAATGGCGGCCTGGCGCGGTCGTGTTCAAACTGGCGCCAGGCGGCGTGGGGTCAGCATCGGTGACTCACAGGGCGCTGGCGGTGGTGTTGCCCAGCAAGGCCTGGCGTTCCTCGATCAGCGAGATTTTCTTTTCCTGTTCCGTCAGGCGCTTGGCGCTGACCACGACGACGGGGATGGCGCGGGCCTGCGCCGTATTGCCGGTTTCTGCCGCCTGTGGCCTGGTGAAGCTGGCATAGCTGGCACCGCAGGCGATGGCGACGGCGACGGTGAAGATGGCTTCCATGTTTTTCAGGGCTTTCATGATCGTTCCTTTCGGTGGCGGGTGGGTATGCATGCACTGTAGCCAAGCGCGCGCCCGCCCGCCATGCGCATGCGACCAGCCGTGGTTTTGGCAGGATGGCCTGCAAAAAAACGGCGCTGAAATGCCTGCGCGGGCGACCGCTTGAATTGAGGCCTAATTAGCCCTGTATCCGTGCATATGAATGCACTTGCCGCATGGCATTATTTGATACTGCACCGTGTTGTGCGCCGTGTTGCGCACGCTCGGCGCGCGGCAGGTGCTGCGCCGGCTGTCCTGCTAGAATCGGCATGGCAGCCGTGTTGCGCGCACAATAATTCTCATCAGGAGTGACACATGTTCCAATTGTTTGGTTTTGGCGGCGCCCGCTGCCCGCGCTGCGAGCACAAGAATGGCGCTGCCGCCGGCTATTGCGCGCAATGCGGCTTGTCGCTGGGCGCTCCCGACAGCGACGCGGTGCTGCATGCCAATCAATGGCATCTTGCTGATGGGCAACTGGCCCTGTTCTTTGGCGTGCGCGAATTGTCCTCGCTGTTCGGCAGCGCCGCACGCCGCCTGCAGGTGCCCGCCGAGTCGCGCGCCTGGATCGTGCAATCGGACGCTTTCACCTTGATACCGGCTGGCGATTACGACAGCGCCGCCTTCTTTGCGCGCCTGCCCGCGCTGCTGCCGGCACGCCCGGCCGAAGTGCTGATCGCGCGCGCCGACGCCGTCAGCCTGGAATTCGACCTGCCCGCCCTGGCCAGCACGGAACTGCTGAACATCGCCGCCTCGCTGCGCGTGGACATCGCGCTGGGCCAGCCCGATGCGTTCGCGCGCCAGTTCATGCGCGCGCCGGGCGCCGTCACGCACGCCCACCTGCACGCCTTGCTGCTGCCGTCCGTGCGGCAGATTGCGCTGGAATTCATCGGCAGCCGCGCGCTGCGCGAGATGGAGGCGAATGGCGACCTGCGGCCTGAATTGAACGAACGCCTGCAATCGGCCCTGACGCAGCGCCTGGCGCCGTCCGGCCTGGCCGTGGCGCGCGTGGAAACGCTCAGTTTGCGACACGACAAGCGCGCAGGCGAGGGCGATGCTGGCACCAGCATCGGCACCCTGTGGCTGGGCGGCTTGCCGGCGCAGGAACTGGAACAGCACAGCCTGGAGCGCATGAAGCAGCTCGACCAGCTGTATGACGAGGAAGAATGGCAGCGCATCCGCCGCGAGGAACTGGCGGCGCGCCACGCGCACCGGCGCGCCGAACTGCGGCAGGACGCGACGCTGGAAAAGGCGGAACTGGGCCACCAGGAGGCAGAACGCCTGCAAGCGCTGCGCGGACGCCAGATCGACCTGTATGGCCGCATCCTGGAAGCGAAGTCGCGGCGCCAGGCGCTCGACCATGGTGCCGCGCTGGCGCTGGGCGAGCTGGAACAGGAACTGGCGCAAAAGGGCGCGCAGCGCGCCGATGAGGCGGCCAACTGGGAACACGTGCGCGCGCTGGCCGCCATCAAGATGCGCAGCGAGCTGGAATTGTCGCAGCTGCACGGACGCGAACAGATCCAGATGGCGCAGCAGCGCTTCACCCACCAGGTCCACTTGCAGTCGATCGCGCAGCAAGTGGAAAGCGCGCTGCTGATCGACGACGAGACGGGCCGCCGCACCCAGCTGGCGCGCCTGCGCCAGGCGGAAGCGGATGCGGCCCAGCGCGAGGCGCAGCTGGAGGCGGAGCAGCACCAGGCGGCCTGGCAGGGCCTGATGCTGGCCAACGCGGCGCGCAAGCGCGAGGCCGAGCGGGTGCAGGAGTGGGAAGACCAGATGCAGCTGGCGCGCCAGCGCGAACTGCTGCGCGCCGAGGCGCACAAGGATGAAGCGGCCCAGGTGCAGGCGGCGGAGATCGCGGAAAAGGTGGCGGCGCTGCGGCGCGGCGGCGCGCGCGAGGAGGCCGTCGCGCAGCAGGAAAAGCTGCTGCGCACCATCGAGGCCGACGGCGTGCACGCGCGCCAGCTGCAGCAGCAATCGCAGCTGGCGCAGCTCGACGCGCTGGCCATCGAGGAACAGCGCCAGCAGCTGCGCCAGCTGGAACAGGAAGCGCAATGGCAGCGCGACTTGCTGGCCATGACGCAGCAGCGCGAAAGCGATTACGCGCGCTGGAAGGGAGAATATGAAGCGTTGCTGGCGCAACAGGCGCATGCGGCCGAACTGGCGCGCATCGATATCGACCGCATCGAGAAAATCGGTTCGCTGAGCGATACGGGCAAGGTGGCCATGGCCGCCGGGCAGAACGCGGCCGCGCTGGCGCAAGTGCTCAAGGTGCAGCTGCAGGCCGGCATGAGCGCCGAGCAGATTCACGCGCTGGCGGCGCTGGCTGCGGCCGAGAACAGCATCGCGCCGCTGGACGCGCTGCGCATGGCGCAGGACAGCGTGGCGCAGGAGCGCAGCTACCTGGAAGGCCAGGCGGAACGCGAACGGCGCCAGCAGCTCGACCTGGTCAACCTGCAGAACGCGGCGCACGCGCACGGCCTGTCGGCGCAGGCGCAGCTGGGCGTGGCCGTGGCGCAGGCGCTGCAGCCTGGTGCGGCCTCCGCCGCACCGGCATCAGCGCCGGCCCGCTGCAAGAACGGCCATGCGCAGCGCGCGGGTCACCCGGAAGATAAATTCTGCGCCGCCTGCGGTGTCGCCCTGCAGCCTTGATGGAAGCGTTTCACCCCAGATGATGCAAAAAGCACGAGACAAACTGCGGGAACTGCGCGCCCTCCACGACGACGGACTGCTCAGCGAGCAGGAATTTGAACGCCGCAAGAACGCCATCCTCGACGCCGAGTACGCGCCGCCCGGCGCCGCTCCCGTGGCCGCGCCGCTGCCCGTACGCCAGGGCACGGAGCTGGGCTTCATGACGGGCCAGGAAATCGGCCCGCAGAACCGCCGCTACCGGCTCGAACGGCTGATCGGCACGGGCGGCATGGGGCAGGTATGGCAAGCGACCGACCTGGCCACGCACGCGGAGCTGGGCAGCAGCGAAATGGTGGCGCTGAAGATCTTGCCGCCCCAGCTGACGCAAAGCGCCACGCATGCCAAGCTGCTGATCGAGGAAGCGACCCAGGCGAGGAAGCTCGCGCATGAAAACATCGTGCGCGTCTACGAGTGGGCGCAGGACCCGGCCACGGCCAGCTATTTCATCATCATGGAATGCCTCGAGGGCGAAGACCTCGAGCATTATCTGGCGCGCGAGGGCGCGCTGCCCCTGTCCACCGTGCAGCAGCTGCTGCAGCCGGTGGCCGACGCCCTGTCGTATGCGTGGGAAAAGCACAAGCTGGTGCACCGCGACATCAAGCCTGGCAATGTCTTCCTGACGGCGAAGGGCGACGTCAAACTGCTCGACTACGGCATCGCTTCGCGTGTGCGCAATGCGGACAGCAGCCTGGCGCTGGACATGCCGAATGCGGGCACGCACGGCTACCGTGCGCCCGAGGCCGGCGCCAACCAGCGCCAGCCCAGCCCGCGCCTGGACGTGTATGCGGTGGCCGTGATGATCTACCAGATGCTCGAAGGGCGCATGCCGTTCGACGACGCGCGCAGCGCCAGCCATCTGCCGTCGGCGCCGCAAGCGCTCAACGCGCAGCAGTGGCAGGTGCTGCAGAACGGGTTTTCGCTGACGCCGGAATTGCGTCCGCAATCGGTGCAAGCCTTGCTGGAAAACCTGGAACGCGCGGCCGGGCCGTCGCCCGAAGAACTGGCGGAGCAGGCGCGCCAGCAGCAGGCGCGCGCGGCGCAGCAGCAAAAGGAGGCGGCGCTGGCCGCCGAACAGGCCCGCGAGGCGGCGCTCAAAGAGGCACGTGCGCGCCAGGAAGAACTGGACCAGCGCCGGAAGGCGGAAATCCAGGCCGCCGCGCTGGAAAAGCAGCGATTGGACAAACTGCGCCGCGAGCAGGAGGCGCAGCGCCATTTCGAAGCGGAAGAGGCGCGCAAGCTGCGCAAGGAAGCGCTGCGCGGCCAGCTGCGCGCGCGCCGCGAAGCCGATGCCGCCACCGCCTTGCAGGAACACCAGGAATTGCAGCGCAAGGCCATCGTCGCCAAGGCGGAGGCGGCCTACCGCGCCGAGCAGGAACGCGCGCGCCGCGAAGAGGCCAGCCGCGCCGCCGCGGCCGCTGTCCCCGCGCCGGCATCCGCGCCGGCGACGGAAGCGGAACACGTGGAACCGGTGCCCAATGCGGAAGGCGTCTTGCGCGACGATTTTCTCGATGGCTCGGGACAGGGGCCGGAACTGGTGCTCATTCCCAGCGGCCGTTTCCAGATGGGCGCGCACGAGACGGAACACAAGGCCGCCATCCAGGCCGGCTCGCAACAGGCCTGGCTCGAGCGCGAGATGCCGCAGCACTGGGTCGGCATCGAGCGCCCGTTCGCGCTGGCGCGTCACCCCGTCAGCGTGGGCGAATGGCGCGCCTTCGTCAAGGCGACCGGCTGGGCGGGCGGTTCCGAGACGGACTGGGACAATCCCGGCTTCGTGCAGAACGACCAGCACCCGGTGGTGGGCGTGAGCTGGAATGACGCGCAGCTGTATCTGGGGTGGCTCAGCGAGCGTACCGGGCGCAAGTACCGCCTGCCCAGCGAAGCGGAATGGGAATACGCATGCCGCGCCGGCACGCGCACGGCCTTCAACGTGGGCGACACGATCAGCACCGAGCAAGCCAACTACGACGGTTTGTATGTCTACAACGGCGGCCCGCGCGGCGTGTACCGGGGCGGCACCAGCCCGCTGGGCACCTTCGCGCCGAATTCCTGGGGCCTGTTCGACATGCATGGCAATGTGTGGGAATGGGTGCAGGACGTGGTGCACGACAATTACGAAGGCGCGCCCGTCGATGGCAGCGCATGGGAAGAGGGCAGCGACAGCAGCCGGCGCATCCTGCGCGGCGGCTCGTGGCTGTACCACCCGCGCTACCTGCGCTCGGCCCTGCGCAACGGTTTTTCCACCGTGCTGTCGAACGACATCGTGGGCTTCCGCGTGGCGCGCACGCTCGATTAGGCAAGTACGGCGCCTGGCGTCGTCACGCCGGACCCGGAAGAAATGGCGCTGATGGCCGACGCCGTCTTCCGTATCATATGACCAGGTAGCAGGAGAGCGGGCTGCGCCAAGCGGGCAAACGGTGTAAATTGTGGCTTTCCAAACGCACCAAGGAACGCCATGACCATCAAAGCCATCCGCGACCAGTCGCAGCCCATGCGCCACATCGTGCACGTGCGCGATCACATCATTTCCGCCGACGCCTCGGTGGAGGAGGGCGGCGGCGACGCCGGCCCTTCGCCGCACGACCTGTACGACGCGGCCCTGTCGGCCTGCAAGGCGCTCACCGTCGTCTGGTACGCCAGACACAAAGGCATCCCGCTGGAACACGTGGAAGTGTCGACCGAGCGCGATGCCAGCGACGAGCGCAAGGGCGTGTACCGCCTGGCCGCCACCCTGCACCTGACGGGCGAGCTGACGGATGCGCAGCGCCAGGAATTGCTGGCCGTGGCCGGCAAATGCCCGATCCACAAGCTGATGACGGCCGTCACCACGGAAATCACGACGGTGCTGGCATGAGCGCGGCCATCCTGAAAAGCCACGAAAAAGACCTGGGCGGCGGCTTCGTCGTGCGGCGCCTGCTGCCTTCCGCAGTAAAGCAGGCCGTCGGCCCCTTCATCTTCTTCGACCATTTCGGCCCCATCGACGTGGCGCCCGACGCCAACCACGACGTGCGCCCGCATCCGCATATCGGCCTGGCCACCGTCACCTATCTGTTCGAGGGCGCGATCGACCACCGCGACAGCATCGGTTCCTGCCAGCGCATCGAACCGGGCGCCATCAACTGGATGACGGCCGGACGCGGCATCGTGCATTCGGAGCGCACGCCGCACGACCTGGCGGGACAACCGCACCGCACGCACGGCTTGCAGCTGTGGGCCGCGCTGCCGAAGGCGCACGAAGAGGATGCGCCGAGTTTCACGCACACGCCGCAGGCCGACATTCCCGTCGTGACGCGCGATGGCGCCGTGGTGAAAGTCCTCATTGGCACGGCGTTTGGCAAGACTTCGCCCGTGCGCACCTACATGCCCACGCTGTACCTCGATGTAGCGCTGCAGGCGGGGCGCGAATTGCGCCTGGAGGGCTTGCCGCCGGAAGCGGCGATCTATCCGATCAGCGGGGAGGTGCGGCTCGACGGCGTGGCGCTCGCGCCGCACACCATGGCCTTGCTGCAAACGGGCGCCGTGCCCGTGGTGACGGCAGGCGGCGGGCCTGTGCAGTTCGTCGTGATCGGCGGCGCGCCGCTGGACGGCCACCGCTACCTGTTCTGGAATTTCGTCTCGTCGAGCAAGGAGCGCTTGTCGCAGGCGGCCGACGACTGGAGCGCCCAGCGCATGGGACAAGTGCCGGGCGAGACGGAATTCATCCCGTTGCCGAAGGCGCCATTGCGTCCTCCGGCATAAGCTGGCTTAGAAGCGCGCGCGCAAGGTCAGTTGCGCCTTGCGCGGCTCGCCATAGAAATTGCCCCAGGCCGGCGCGCCCACCGTCTGGTAGTAGCGCTTGTCGAGCAAGTTCGTCACGGACAGCGATGCCGTCCAGTTGCGGTCGATCTGGTACGCGGCGCGCGCGCTCCACAAGGCATACGCGCCCTGCGCCACGGTCACGTCGCGCGTGACGCGCGAGCTCTCCGTCTGGAAGTTCACGCCGCCGCCCACGCTCCACTGCTGCAAGGCGCCGGGCAGGCGGTAGTCGCTCCACGCGCGCAGCATGTGGCGCGGCGAGTAGGTGCTGGCGAACATCACGCCCGCGTTCGACGTCTGCTCCAGGTACTTGAAATTGTTCAGCGTGTAGCCGGCGAACAGCTGCCAGCCCGGCGCCACTTCGCCGCTGATTTCCGCATCGAGGCCTTCGCTGCGCACCTTGCCCGTCGAGAAATAGCACTCCGTGCCGCTGGAGCAGGTATTAGCCAGGTCGAGTTCCGCGCGGTTGCGCTGCTCGATGCGGAACAGCGCCAGCGAGGTGTTCACCTTGCCGTCGAACAGTTCACCCTTGACGCCCACTTCCAGGTTGCGGCCCTTGAGCGGGTCGAGCAGGGCGCCATCGGCCGTGCGCTGGTTTTGCGGCTGGAAGATGTCGGAAACGCTGGCGTAGCCGGACCAGCGCTTGTCGAATGCATAGATCACGCCGCCATACGGCGTGACGACGCCGTTTTCGCGGTACGGGTCGATGTACACCTCGCCCGTGTCGCGGTACACGCTGCTCCATTTGTAGTTCGACACGCGGGCGCCCGCCACTACGGTGAGCGGATCGCTGACGCTGAAGCGCGCCACGCCGTAGGCGCCCGTCTGCGTCATTTTTGTTACGCTGGGATCGCCCCGGTAGCTGTGTTCGCGGAACCAGGCGTCGCTCGGTTCGGCCACGCCGTGATTCGGCTGCAGCGGATTGTTCGCTTGCTGCAGCAGGGCCAGACTGAAATCGCTGTCGCTTTCCAGGCGGTTCGTGCTGATGCCGGCGCTGAAGCCGTGGCGGCGGCCGAAGGCGTTGAATTTGCCGTCGAGCGACAGGTCGAGGCCCTTGTTGGTGCTGCCGTAGTCGAACACGCCGCCAAACATCATCATGCCGGCCAGGGTGGCGGGGTCGATCGCGCCCTGGCTGAACATGTATTTCACGTCATGCCGCTCGCGCGTGTAGTTGGCGCTGGCCTTGAGCGACCAGTCGGCGTCGAAGCGGTGCTCGAATTCGGCGAAGACGGCCGTCTGGCGGCTAGCCCAGCGGTTCCAGTCGGCACCGAGGAAAGTCTCGCGGGGCAGTTTCGGATCGCTGCCGTCGCGGTAGCGCGGCATGCCGGAAAAGAAGGGCGTCGCGTGCAGTTTTTCGTAGCTGGCGCCCGTCGTCAGCTTGCTGCCCGGCGCCAGGTCGAATTCCAGCACGCCGTACAGCACGTCCGTGCGGCTGTCGGCCACGTCATAAAAATAATCGCGCTGGTCATGCGCGGCCACGGCGCGGCCGCGGATGCTGCCCGATTCGTTCAAGGGGCCGGTGACATCGACTTCGCCGCGCACGTCGTTCCAGCGGCCCGCGCTGAGCGCCAGCTGCACCTGCTTTTCCGCCAGCGGACGCTTGCGCACCATGTTGATTGCGGCGCCCGGCGAGCCGGTGCCCTGCAGCAGGCCCGTGGCGCCGCGCACGATCTCCACGCGATCGAGCATGGCCGTATTGCTGGTGAAGCTGTTCGCCTGCGGGTAGTACATGGCGCGGTTGACGCCGTCGAACTGGTAAGTGTCGACCATGAAGCCGCGCGAATACACATAGCGCCCGCCCATGGGGCTGTCGTACATGGTGATGCCGGTGGTGTTGGCCAGCACGGCGTCGATGGTGTTGAGGTTCTGGTCATCCATCTTCTGCCGCGTGACGACGCTGACCGATAGCGGAATTTCGCGCAGGGTCTGCACGCCCTTGCCGACGGTGACGGCGCGCGCCGCATACGAGTTGCTGTGTTCACTGACGGGGTCGCGTTCCATGCTGGCGTTCACGACCACGGGCGCCATGGTCTTTTCCACGCCGGCCGCCGGCGCAGAGGAGGGTGCCGCCTGGCGCAGCACGTAGGCGCCGTTCGGCAGCTGCACCGCTTCCAGGCCGCTGCCGGCCAATACCTGGGCAAAGCCCTGCGCGACACTGTGACTGCCGCGCACGCCGGGCGAGCGCAGGCCGCGCGTCTGCGCGGGGTCGGTCGACAGGCTGACGCCGGCGGCGACGGCAAAATCGTTCAAAGCGGTGGCCAGCGGGCCGGCCGCAATGGCGTAGGCTTGCGGCGCAGCGCTTGAAGCGGCGGCCTGGCCTTGCGCCAGCGCGGGCGCGGCGGCAAAGACGGCGGGGGCGGCGCACGCCATGGCGAGGACGGCCAGGCGGATGGCGCGCGCGGCGGGATGTAGGACGGGGGTGGTCAGCTGCATGCTCGGTCTTTCTGCTCAGGATATGGTCAATGGTGGATGAATCGGCTTCTTACCTGTCAAGCCGAAGCAGCGCAGCGAAACACCAACCCCTGGCGCAAAAAAAACTGAAAGTAATTAGCTTGAACGGGCCGCCACCGTGGCCCAGTAGCGCGTGAAGTAGGTCACTTGCAGTCCGTGCGAGGCGCACAGGCTTTCCAGCACGGCGTCGATATCGTCGAGCCGGTAAGTGCCCGTGACGGGGCGTTGCGCCACGCTCGCGTCGCAGGCCAGGCGTCCGCGCCGGTAGCGCGACAGTTCCTGCACCAGCCGTTGCAGCGGCCAGTCTGCCGCCACCAGCATGCCGCGCAGCCAGCTGTCCTGGTGCGCGGGCATGGCCAGCACGGCTTCCAGACCGGTGCCGCCAAAGCGCAGCTGCTGCCCCGCTTCCAGGCGACGCACGGCATCCGGGCGCGCCGCGCCGCGCACTTCCACGGCGTGTTCGAAGACGCTGACGACGCTGCCACCGTCATCGCAGCGCACGCCGAAGCGCGTGCCCAGCGCGCGGATCACGCCGTGCGGCGTGTCGACGAGGAAGGGGCGCGCATCGGGCGCCGTCGTGATCATGACTTCGCCGTGATGCAGGCGGATGCGGCGGCGCGCGGCGCTGTAATCGACGTCGACGGCGCTATCCGTATTCATCTCCATGCGCCCGCCATCGGCCAGCGTCACGTGGCGGCGCTGGCCCGGCGCCGTGCGCAAGGACGCCGTCCACGCTTGCCAGGGGCCGGACTGCAAGCCCGCCTGGCCCAACATGATGCCGCCGCCGGCCGCCACCAGCATGGCCAGCATTTTCGCGGCGCTGCGCCGTCGCTGCTGCGCCGCCTGCAGGGCAGGAATTGCCAGCGCCGGCGGTATGATGGCCAGCTGGCCGTCCATGCGCTGCAGCAGCGCCCAGGCCCGGTCATGCTCGGCGCTGGCGTCGCGCCATGCCTGCAGGGCGGCCGGGTCGGCGCTGCCGCACTGGAGTTCCACATGCCAGTGGGCGGCGGCGGCCAGCACCTTGCGGGGGATGGGCGCTGACTGCGGGGTGGAAGGGGAAAACATCAGCCGGCCGCCAGCATCAGGCATTCCGTGTAGGCGCGCACCAGGTGCTTTTTCACGGTGGGCAAGGACACGCCGAGGCGCCGGCTGATGTCCACGTAACTCAGTTCTTCGATTTGCGCCAGCAGGAAGATGGCCCGCGTGCGCGCGCCCAGGCGGTCGAGCAGGCGGTCGATGGCGAGCAGGGTTTCGATGATGATGGCGTGCGTTTCGGCGCAGATTGATATCGGCTCGGCTTGCTGGGCCAGCGCTTCCAGATAGGCCTGTTCCAGCGCCTGGCGCCGGTAGCGGTCGATCAGCAAGCCGCGCGCGATGGTCGCCAGGTAGCCGCGCGGCTCGCGCAGCGGCGCCAGCGGTGCCACCTCGTGCTTGCCCAGCAGGCGTAAAAAAGTGTCCTGCGCCAGGTCGGCCGCCTCGGCGCGGTTGCCCAGCTTGCCGCGCAGCCAGCCATACAGCCAGCCATGGTGTTCGCTGTACAAGGTGCTCAGGTGGCTGGCATGGGTGGGACTGACGGTACTCACTGCGTTCTCCAGGCAAGGGATGGGCTGGGCTGACGGAACGCGGGGTGCCGGCTGGCTGGGCTGTTTGAGAATGATACTCATTATCACATTGCCATGCGGGCGGCGTCAATTACTGTCCGCCACCGAGGCGCCAGCGCTCCTGCCACTGTTGCAGATCCGCCCAGGCTTGCTGCAGGGCAGTGGCGGACCAGTGCAGCAGCGCCTCGAAGGCCAGCACGCTGCGCTGCCAGTGGATGCCGTCAAAAAACACGTGGTCGGCCACGATGGTGGCGGCCAGCCAGGCGGCGATGATGACGATGATGTCGTGGCGGCCGCTTTTCCACCAGCGCAGCGAGTGGCGGCGGAAAATCCACGGCACCCCCAGCGGATTGGGCCAGTCGGCCAGCAGATGCATGATGCCGCCGGCGGCAAAGCCGAACAGGGGCGGCGCCCACAGGTGGTACGGCAATTGCAGATACGTGTAGACGAGCAGGGCGATCCAGGCCAGGCCCCAGTGCGTCCACGTGCGGTGCGTGATCCACAGCTTGTGCGTGCGCGCCCACCAGGCCACTTCCAGCCAGTCCGGCGCCGTGCCGCCCAGCGCCCCCATGACAAAGGCGAGCATGCTCAGCACTTGATAGGGGCCGCCGGCGCCAGCGTGCGCGACCAGGGCCGCGGCGATCACGCCGGCAGCCCAACCGGTCGCATGATGCGCTTTGTTGGAAGCCATAGGAAATGTAAAACGCCGCACAGGCGCTTTGTAAAATGTCATGGATATTAACTGGATGAATATACAGTACGCAAGGGCGTCGCTGGGGGCTATTTGCGCAATATCTGCTATTAAAATGTTAAATTGTGTGTCGGAATGGACGTGATGGCGAACTCGGCGCCTGATGCCGGCCGGTCAAGTGTGTTGTGCGGCTGATAATGTATTTGGCGCAGGGCGCGCTATGCTGAAAGCAGTCTTACGTTTTAAGAGGTGTCGCCATGAAAATCCCGCGCGAATTGCAGATTCCCGCCATCGTGTTTACGCTGGAAGCGGTGTTTATTCTGGGATTGTCGATGATTTTTCTCGTACTGATACCGCGCTAAAGCCTTGCGGATAACTGCAGAGTTACAACAGTGTTACTACGCAGTTTGCATGGTGCTATCGCACAGCGCTGCGCCTTCGGTGCGGATGATCCAGCATTCCGGATACGGTTCGCTGGCGAAGCGGTTGTGCCGCGCGAAGCCGCTCAGCTTGTCGAGCGCCGTGGCCGGGGCCAGCGCGGTTTCCTTGCCGCTGGCCGTGTCCAGATGCCAGAAACCGCCGTTGCGGTGGAACAGCAGGGGAAGGCAGCCGGCCTGCGGCGTGGCCAGGTGGCTGGCCGGCGTGGGCTGGGTGTCGGGCAGCAGCAGGTAAAAACACTCGGCGCGGGCGCCGTGGTCGATGCGGTGCAGGATCACGCCGTGCGCGAGGATGGCCGTGACGCTGAGCACGACGATGCCCTTGATGCTGGCGGACAATTCGATGCGCATGCCCAGGCGCAGGGCGACGGGTTTGTGCTTGCCGGGCCAGACGCCGTCGAGCAGCACGCCGTAGCGCGACACGTCTTCGATTTCAAAGCCTTGCTGGCTGCGCCGGATGATGGCGTGGCGGCCCGACAGGCGGCGCGTCAAGCCATTGTTGTCCTGGCCGTCGGGGCTGAAATGGCTGAGCAGCACATCGGCTTCGGGGTCCACCAGCTCGAAGCGTCCCAGCATGCATTCTTCCAGCGCGAACAGGCGGATCTGGCGCTGCTCGCCCGCTTCCGGCGCCGCATTGACGAGGCAGGCAGCCTGGCTCGGGTGCGGATGGCAGTGGCTGGCGGCGGGCAGGTCGACTTCGATCAATTCCTCGTCCCAGGCGATGGTGGTAAAACCCATGTCGATCTTGCCTTGCGGCGCCGACAAATCCACGTGGGCAATGCCGGCATTGCGCGCGGTGACGTCGAGGTTGCAGCCGTCGCCGCCCGTCACGCGGGCAATCGAGGCGTCGTCGGCCATCACGCGCACGTTCTTGTGCGTGCTGAGGAAGATCTGGTGGATTTCCGTCAGGGTGGCGTCGCGGCGCGGTACGAGGATGACAAACGTGCATACCCATTTCTGCGCCACGGCGCCGTCGACGTGGCTGTGTACTTCCACCTCGATCTGGTATTGCCCGTGCTCCTTGTTACGCGAGGAAAACTCGACAAATACGGGTCGCCAGTCGCCGCGCGTGGTGCGCACGAAATCATGCTGGACGGCGCCGCGCGGGATCAGGTCCGAGCGCAGGCGCAAGGTCAGCTGCGGCGCGCAGGCGGCGCTCATGCCGCGCAATTCCATCTTCAGGGTTTGCCGTCCGCCTGCCGCACGGGGATCGAAGCCGCTGATGTGCAGGTGGGCATGTATCGGCTGGTAAGCGGGCGCAGTGGCCGGCTGTGCGGCGGGCACTGGGGTAAATGCCGGCAGGCTGGCGGGGGGCGAGGCTGGCATGGGGCTGGTCAGGCTGGTCACCGCTTGAGCAGCATCGCGTATCACCGCATCGCGCATCGCAGCATCATGCGCACGGGCGTGCGGAAGCGCCGTTGCCGATGGTTCGGAACGGGCGCTGCGCAGTGCGCTCAACAGGTCGTAGCTGCTGGGGGCATTCGTCGCTTGCGGGTGGTTGCCCGCGCAGACTGTTTCCCCAGGCAAGACCCAGAACGTACAGTGCGGGTGCTCCGGGTTGCTGCATTTTTTCATGACATTCTGACTCGAATCGAGCGGGGACATTGCGCCCTCTGTTCTACATGAGAGCTTACGCGCTTTTGCGCCTGCTTGGCAACTTTCGCGGCGCTCGAATGCGCTCTTTTTGCCCAAATTCATCCCCTTGGTCACAGCTTGTCATGCGTGTCATGGAAACTATTGCTCAAAAACACATTTTATGTCTTTCTGGATATGTTATTTTGATATCGCCAGTCCAGCTGCGTTCAGCTGCGCTGTTTGCTGACGATGACTTCCAGATACTCGCCCGGCACCACCAGCGAGTGAGCGCCCGCTGTATTCAGGCGTTCGAGCAGGGCGAACAGTTCTAGCTCCAGCGCCTCGGCGCCACCCGCGTCCAGCGCGGCAAAGGCCTTGTGGACGGGGCCGTAATAATCGCGGAAGACCTGCACCCAGTGGTGGGCGGAGGCGTAGCGGAAATTGAAGACCTTGCGCTGGCTGTGCACCTGTTCGGCCGCCTGGCCGAACAGGTCGCGCACATACGCTTCCTCGCCCCAGCGGGCCGGCGACACCACGCCTGCCGGCGGCGGGACATATTTGCCGATGGTCTTGAAGAGTTGCCCGATAAAGCCGTCCGGGGTCCAGTTGGCCATGCCGATGCGTCCGCCGGGACGCAGCACGCGCAGCATTTCGCTGGCCGCGCGCCGGTGGTCGGGCGTGAACATGACGCCGAAGGTCGACAGGGCCGCGTCGAAACTGGCATCGGCGAAGGGCAGGGCTTCGGCGTCGGCCACGCGGAAGGTCACGGCCAGCCCTTCCGCCTCGGCGCGCGCGCGGCCCTTGTCCAACAGCGCCGGCACATAATCGGTGGAGACGACGCGGGCAAAGCGGCGCGCCGCCGCCAAGGTGGCGTTGCCGTTGCCGGCGGCGATGTCGATGACGTCTTCGTGGGCGCGGATGTCGGCGGCCTCGGCCAGCGACTCGCCGACCGGCTGCAGCGTCACGCCGATGACGGCGAAGTCGCCGCTGGCCCAGCCTGCTTGCTGGCGCTGCTTGATGGCGGCGTAGTCGGGCGCGCCGGCGGCGCCGGCCTGCGGTGTAGCGATGGTGTTGCTCATGGCATGCTCCTGGTGACGTTGGGAGAGGTCCTTCCGTCAGACCGCGCGCCGCGGCGGTGGTTCCTTTTATGCGGGCCGATGTGAGCGTGGCGGCATTTTGCATTATGCTGGCGCAACTGTTGCCCTCAACGCCGCCTGACGCCGAAAGATGACTATGTCTGCCCAACGCCCGCTCCAGCTTGCCATTGCCTATGGCGCCGCCTTGTGCGTGTTCCTGGCCATCGATGCCCTGTGGCTGGCGGTGCTGATGAAACCCGTGTACGCCGCGGCGCTGGGGCCGCTATTGGCGGACACGCCCCGCTGGGCGCCGGCCGTGTTGTTTTATCTGCTGTACGTGGCCGGACTGCTGGTCTTTGCCATCCTGCCCGGCTTGCGCGCGCGCCGCGGACGCACGGCGGCGGCGCTGGGCGCGCTGCTGGGGCTGCTTGCCTACGGCACCTATGATTTGAGCAACTATGCGACCTTGCGCGGCTGGCCGCTGGCCTTGACGGCGATCGACATGGCCTGGGGCACCGTGCTGTCGGCCGTGTCGGCCACGGCCGGCTACCTGGCTGCTAGCCGCCTGGGACGGTGAATGCCGCATCGAAGCGCAGCGCCACCACGGTAATGTTGTCGCTATACAAGCCTTTTGGCGGATGCAAGAGGAAGTCGTCGAGCAGGGCGCTGACGGCCTGAGCCGCAGTCTTGCCGGCACACAAGGCGGGCCAGCGGGCCGTGAGGGTGAGCGGATCCTCGCAGGCCCAGAAACCGTCGCTGGCCAGCAGATAGTGGGCGCCGGGGCGCACGCGCAGCACGCGGCGGTCGCCCAGGTGCGCCAGGAAAGGCGGCAAGGTGGCCGCATCGAGGGCGCGCAAGGGCTTGTCGAGCTGCAAGCTGTCGCTGATGGCGTTGCCTAAAATGAAGGCCTGCGAGATTTGCGGATGGTGCTCGCCGTGCACGGCGGCGCGCCAGCGCGTCTCGTCGAGCGCTCCGCGCATGGCGTACACGGTGGCCGGCACGTGGTCGACGGTGAGGATGCTGGCAACCCCGTCGGCAATTTCATACAGGCGCGAATCGCCCACGTGATACAGCAGCGGCGCTTCGCCGGGCGGCACTTCCAGCAAGGTCAGGGTGGTGCCGGGCGGGCGCGCCTGGGCTGGCGCCGTCCTGGCGAAGGTATCCTGCAAGCGCGTGTGCAACTGGTCGAGTTTGGCTGCCAGGCTGGCCGTGTCGAGGCAGGCGGGTATGGTCAGCAAGCCTTGCACGGCCGCTTCCGCCGCTTCGCGCCCATGGCCGTGGCCGCCCATGCCGTCGAGCACGGCGGCACGCACGTGGCCGCGCGGCCAGCCCGGCACCTGGCAGTGGAACGGCGCCTGCCGCGACAGGCAGACGGCGTGGCCGCTGGCATCGATCAGCAGGAAGTTGTCCTGGTTTTCGCGCCGGGGCATCGGGCCGGCGCCCACGCTGGTGCCGGCGGCGGCATCGAGCCAGGGGCCAAAGTCGAGCGCGTCTTTAATTAAATGCATCGGTTGGTGCGGTCCAGGCGGCCAGCAATGTTGATCGTAGGACACAGCTTAGCCGAAATCGCGCGGGGGCGATACCTTGCCTGTTTCGCACAAAAACCTGCGGCAGCAAGCTGGCGCAGGTTTTATGTGGTGGCGGGTGTCGCTTAACGGCGATGGCCCCAGCCGTGGCCGTGACCGTGGCCACGGTCATAGTAGTCGTAGCGGCCATGGTCGCGGTAGTAGCCGCGGCCCGGCTGCACGTAGACGACAGCCGGCGGGCCGTAGTAGCGCGGTGGCGGCGCGTAGTACACGGGCTGCGGCGCCGGGGCGTAGTACACCGGTTGCGGCGCAGGCGCGTAATAGGTTTCGCGGTAGCCGCCCCGATAGCCGCCACGGTCGTAGTAGCGGTCATTCGTGCTGATGCTGTTGCCGACGGCGGCGCCCAGCACGCCACCGACGATCGCACCATTGCGTCCGCCGGTGCTGTTGCCAATGGCCGCCCCGACAACGGCGCCTGCAACGGTATTGAAGTCGCGGTCACCGGCGACTGCGGCCGAAGACACAGCCACTGCCGCTACCATTACCGCACCCAGGAGTTTCTTGTTCAACATGGCATTTCCTTCCATTCCGGCGAGATCACAATGATCTGCATGAACTGGACTATATCTGCTGTTGCAAGCTTGTTCCACGTCTAATACAACTTATTACAATCGGGGCGGGGCGGTAACAAGTCAGCGCAGGCGCGCCTGCCATTCGGGGCGAAGCAGGCTGTACATTTTGGCGTCGCGCATCACGCCGTTGATAAAGAAAGCCTGGCGTATCAAGCCTTCCTGGGTAAAGCCGTTCTTTTGCGCGATGCGCTCGGAGCCGATGTTCAGCGGGTCCATCAGCAGCTCGAGCCGGTGATACGGATAGGCGCTGAACAGGTAGTCGACCACCAGGCGCGTCGCTTCGCTGATGTAGCCGCGCCCGTCCCGCTGCCGGTCGAACAGGCGGTAACCGATTTCGCGCGAGGCTGGCGTGCGGCTCTTGAAGTGCGTGATCGTGCCGATGATGTGCTGTGAGTGATCTTCGATGAGGAACAATTCGCTGTCTTCGGTGACAAAGCCCGATTGCAGGAAGTCGCGCCGCATGGCCTCGGGCGACTTGAATTGCATGGAGAAAAACTCGCCGCGCGAGGGCAGGTCGTTGACGAGGGAAATATAGGTATTCAGGTCGGCAGCCTGCAAATGCCGGATGGTGCAGAGGGTTCCCTTGAGCATGTCGGTTTCCGGTAGCGATCACGAATCTTCATGGTAATCGACTCTGGGGGCAAGAGGCAATCGGTCCGGTAAAAGTTGCTGCAATGACAGAATAAATACGCTATCGTAGACAGCCGCGCCTTGCCCCTGGCCACGGCGTACCCGCTTCGACCTCGTTGACTGGAACTGACATCACATGCAAATCATCCTGACTGGCGCGCCATTGCGCCGTTCCGTTTTATCCGTCGCCCTTGGCTGCATCGTCAGCGCCGGCGCCTTTGCCGCCGCACCGGGCAATACGCCGCAAGCGCTGGCGCAGGTGCGCGATACGGCGCTGCAAAGCGACTGGGCCTACGCCCGCCTGGCCGACATGACGGACCTGATCGGCCCGCGCCTGTCCGGCTCCGCAGGCGCGGCCGCCGCCGTGCAGCAGGTGGCCGACGCCATGCGCCAGCTGGGCGCCACCGTCACCTTGCAGCCCGTGAAAGTGCCGCACTGGGTGCGCGGCGTGGAAACGGCGGAAATCGTCGATTACGCGGGCCGTCCGCAGGGCGTGTCGCAGCGCGTGGTACTGACCGCCCTGGGCGGCTCCGGCGCCACTGCGGCCGCCGGCCTGACGGCGCCCGTGATCATCGTCAAGAGCCTGGACGAACTCAAGGCGCGCGCGCCGGAAGTGAAGGGCGCCATCGTGCTGATCGACACGCCGTTCGACCAGGAGATGGCCGAACGTGGCCTGGCCGGCGTCACGTATGGACAGGGTTCGCGCGCGCGCTTCCTCGGGCCGAAGGCGGCGGCCGACTTGGGCGCGGCCGCCGCGCTGGTGCGCTCGGTCGGCGGCGCGAACTTCCGCATCCCGCATGCGGGCGCCACGGGCCTCGATGACAACAAGCGCATTCCCGCCGCCGCCGTCACCGTGGAAGACGCCTTGCTGATCGGCCGCCTGGCCGCGCGCGGGCCCTTGAAAATGCACCTGACCCTGACGCCGCAAAACCTGCCGGAGGCGGACAGCTACAACGTGATCGCCGACTGGCCCGGCACGGACAAGGCCGGCGAAGTGGTGGTGGTCTCGGGCCACCTCGATTCCTGGGACCTGGCGACGGGCGCGCACGACGACGGCGCCGGCGTCGTGGCGGCCATGGGCGTGGTGGAAACCTTGAAAAAGCTCGACTACCGCCCGCGCCGCACCATCCGCGTGATCGCCTGGATGAACGAGGAAAACGGCGGCCGTGGCGGCCAGGCCTACTTCGAGGCCCACAAGCAGGCGCTCGGCAAACAATACGCGGCCATCGAGATGGACAGCGGCGCCGGCCGCCCGTTCGGCATCCTCGCCAGTGTGGGGCCGAAGTCGGAAAAACTGTTCGCACCGCTGCGCGCTGCCTTGCTGCCGATGGGCGCGCACGCGTTCACGCGGCGCGACGCGCTGGGCACGGGCGACCTGCACCGCCTGGAAACGGGCGGCGTGCCCAGCTTCGAGCCGCTCGTCGACAGCCACAGCTACTTCCACTACCACCACACGCCGGCCGATACCCTGGACAAGGTCGACCCGGATAACCTCAAGCGCAATGTGGCGCTGATGGCGTCGCTGGCGTGGTTCCTGGCCAATATCGACGGCGAGATCGGCCGCGCGCCGGAGCAGGGCGAGTAAGCGCCAATGTCGCTACCCGATCTGAACCTGTTGATCACCCTCGATGTCCTGCTGGCCGAAGGCAGCGTCACGCGCGCGGCGCGGCGCTTGCGTCTGAGTCCATCGGCCATGAGCCGCGCCCTGGCGCGCCTGCGCGAGACGACCGGCGATCCGCTGCTGGTGCGCGCCGGGCGTGAACTGGTGCCCACGCCGCGCGCGCTGGAGCTGCGCGAACGGGTGGGCCGCTTGCTGGGCGAGGCACTGGCCGTGCTGGGACCGGTGCAAGCGCTCGATCCGCGCCAGCTGGCGCAGACGTTCACGCTGCGTGCGAGCGACGGCTTCGTGGAAAATTTCGGCCCGGCCCTGCTCGCGCATATAGGCGCGCAGGCGCCTGGCGTGCGCCTGCGCTTCGTGCAAAAGCTCGACCGCGAAAGCGTGCAGCTGCGCGAGGGCAGCATCGACCTGGAAACGGGCGTGATCGGCAGTCTCACCAGCCCGGAAGTGCGCACGCGCAGGCTGTTCGGCGACCGTTTCGTGGGCGTGGTGCGCAGCGGCCATGCGCTGGCGCAAGGAGCGATCAGCGCCGAGCGCTATGCGGCCGGCCAGCACGTGCTGGTGGCGCGGCGCGACCAGGATACGGGACCGATGGACGACGCGCTGGCCGCGCTGGGACTGCAGCGCACGATCGCCAGCATCGTCGGCGGCTTTACGGCGGCGCTGGCGCTGGCCGCCGGCTCCGACCTGATCGCCACCGTGCCGGAACGGCATACGGGCAATCTGCGTGCCGGCATGTTCAGCTTTGCGCTGCCGCTGGGCATGCCGGACCTGACCGTGTCGCTGATGTGGCATCCGCGCATGGATGCCGACCCCGCCCACCGCTGGCTGCGCGGCTGCGTGGTCGACGCCTGCGCGGCGCGGATCAGCGCCGGCTGATGGCGCCGGCAGCGGCCTGCTGCACGGGCCCGTCGAAGCCGCCGGCCATGGCCGTGTAGCCGCGCGCCGTGGCGATGGCCACGTCGCGCTGCGCCGTCACCAGCTGCTCCTGCGCGGCCAGCGCAATGCGTTCCGCTTCGAGCACGCCGAGCAGGCTTTCCGCGCCTTCCTGGTAGCGCACGCGCGCCAGGCGCGCGCTTTCCTGCGCCAGCCGGTGCGCCTCGCGCAGTTCCGCTTGGCGGTTGCGCAATTGCACCCATTGCGCGATGGCGCTGTCGGCTTCTTCCAGTGCCAGCGCCAGCGCCTTGTCGAAGCCGGCCTGCGCGGCCTGCACCTCGGCCCCGGCCGCGCGGGCGCGGGCGCGGCGCGTGCCGCCATCGAACAGCGGCAGGGAAAACGCGGCGCCCGCCTGCCAGCGCGCCGCATCGCCGCCATTCCAGTCGCCGGCCACGCCGGAGGCGCCAAACAGCGCGCCCAGGCTGATGCGCGGGAAGCGTTCGGCGATGGCGGCGCCTTCGCGCGCGCTGGCCGCTGCCAGCGCCCGTTCGGCCGCGCGCACGTCGGGCCGGCGCAGCAGCAGGTGGGCCGGCTCGTCCGTCAACAAGGTTTGCGGCAGCGCCAGCGGCATCGGCTGGTCGAGCGCCGCCAGCTCCGGCGCATCGAGACGCTGCCCGGTGAGCGTCGCCAGCCGGTTGCGCGCCACACGTTCTTCGGCGTTCAGGCTGGGCAGGCGGGCGCTGGCCAGGCGCATCTGCGCCTCGGCGCGCATGCGCTCGGCCGGCGCGGCGCGGCCCGCGTTCTCGCGCTCGCGCACCAGTTGCAGGGTGCCGGACTGGTTCGACAGCTGTTCCTGCAGGCTGGCGCGCATCTGCTGCGCGCCGCGCAGCACCAGGTAGGCGTCGACCACCTGCGCCAGGATCAGGCGCCGCACATCGTCGCGCACGGCGGCGCGCTCGTCCGCCGATGCCTCGGCAGCGGTGATGCTGTGGCGTACGCGGCCGAACAGGTCGAGCTCCCAGCTGAAGATGGCGTTCCACTGCACCGGCAAGGCGATGTGCGGCTGGCCGCCGCGGCTCTCGATCGCCGCCAGGCGCGCGCGTCCGGCCTGGGCGTCGAGATCCACCGCCGGCAGGCGGGCACCGCGCGCGGCCTGCGCGAACTCGCGGGCGCTGGCCAGGCGCGCGGCGGCGATGCGCACGTCGTAGTTGTCTTGCCAGGCGCGCTTGACCAGCTGCTCCAGGCTGGCATCGCCCAGTGCTTGCCACCACAGCGCCGGCGGCGCGCCGGCCTGCAGTTCCGGACCGCCTGCCGAGGGCAGGACCGGCAGCTGCGCCGGCTCGAGCGCCCGCGTCGCCGTGGGCGTGCCGGCGCTGCAGCCGGCCAGGGCCAGCATGGCCGCCGCCAGCAGCGGCGCGGAGTGGCGCGTGTTCAGGTGTGTCATGCGGCTCATGCGGCTTCTCCCTGCGCGACCGTGTGCGTGGCCGGCGCCGCACGGCGGCGGCTCAGCAAGGTGAAAAACAAGGGTGTGAACAACAGGCCCGACAAGGTCACGCCCAGCATGCCGGCGAAGACGGCCGTGCCCATCGACTGGCGCATCTCCGCGCCCGCACCGGAAGACAGCATCAGCGGTATCGCACCCAGCAGGAAAGCCAGCGACGTCATCAGGATGGGACGCAAGCGCGTGCGGGCGGCGGCGATGGCCGCTGCGCGCGCATCGGCGCCGGCCGCCATCGCCTGGCGCGCGAATTCGACGATCAGGATGGCGTTCTTGGCGGCCAGGCCGATCAGCACCACGATGCTGATCTGTGTCAGCACGTTGTTGTCCAGGCCGCGCCACGACACGCCGATCAGCGTGGCCAGCACGCAGCTGGGCACGATCAGCACGACGGACAGGGGCAGCAGCCAGCTTTCAAACAGGGCCGCCAGCAGCAGATACACGAGCAGAACGGCCAGGCCCAGCACCATGCCGGTGCTGGCGCCCGCGTGTTTTTCCTGCAGCGCCAGTTCCGTCCACTCGTAGTCGAAGCCGGCCGGCAGGCGCGCCTTGAGCAGTTCTTCCATCGCGGCGATGGTCTGCCCCGTCGAGTAGCCGGGCCTGGTGCTGCCCTGGATTTCGGCGGCGGGATACAGGTTGTAGCGCGGCACGCGGAACGGCGCCGTGCCTTCGCTGAAGGTGGCCACGCTGCCCAGCGGCACCATGTCGCCGCTGGCGGCGCGCGTCTTGAGTGCGGCCAGGTCGGCCACGCTGCGCCGGTAGGGCGCGTCCGCCTGCGCGGTGACGCGCCAGACCCGGCCCATCAGGTTCATGTCGTTGACGAACACGGGCGCCAGGTAGCTTTGCAGGGTCTCGTTGATGCGCAGCGGCGGCACGCCCAGGTATTCGGCCCTGGTGCTGTCCAGTTCAACCTTGATCTGCGGGCTCATGGCGTTGAACGGCGTGAAGGCGCCCATCACCGAGGGCAGTTTCCCCGCTTCCTCGACGATGCCGCGCGCGGCCGCCTGCAAGGCTTGCGGTCCCAGCCCGCCCGTGTCGCGCAGCATCAGCTTGAAGCCGCCGCCGGTGCCGATGCCGCGCACGGAAGGCGGCGGTATCACCATCACGCGCGCCGCGCTGATGGGCGCCAGCTTGCCGCGCAGGGCGCCCAGCATGGCCGACCCGTCCAGGCCACTGTTGGCGCGCGCGCCGAAGTCCTTGAACATGGTGAAGATGACGGCCGTGTTGGGCGCCGACGTAAACGTGGCGCCGTCGGTGCCGACGAAGGCGGCCGTGTGGGCCACGCCGGGGTGGCTCATCAGGCGTGCCGTGGCGTCCTGCGCCACTGCGCTGGTGCGCGCCAGGGTCGAGCCGGCCGGCAGCTGAATCGAGACGATGGCATAGCCGCGGTCCAGCTGCGGCACGAAGCCGCGCGGCGTCGCGTCCAGGCGCCACAAGGTCAGGCCCGTCAGCACGAGGTACACGGGCAGCATCAGCCAGCGCCGCGAGAGGATGCGCCCGGTCAGTTGCACGTAGCCGCCCGTCAGGCGGGAAAAGCCGCGGTTGAAGATGGCCATCCAGCGCGCGTCCAGGCTGTTGGCATCGTGCTGCGGCTTGAGCAGCAGCGCGGCCAGGGTCGGCGACAGCGTCAGCGAGACCAGTGCCGAGATCACGGTGGAAGCGGCGATGGTGACGGCGAACTGGCGGTAGAACATGCCGGAGATGCCATCGATGAAGGCCGTTGGCACGAACACGGCCACCAGCACCAGCGCGATGGCGACCAGCGCGAAGCCCACCTCGTTCATGCTGCGCTGCGCCGCGGCAACGGGGCTCATGCCGTCCTCCATGTGGCGCTCGACGTTTTCCACCACCACGATGGCGTCATCGACGACGATGCCGATCGCCAGCACCAGGCCGAACAGAGACAGCGTATTGAGGGAATAGCCCATCGCGGCCAGCACCGTGAAGGTGCCGACCAGGGACACGGGAATGGCCAGGATGGGAATGACGGCGGCGCGCCACGAGCCGAGGAACAGCAGCATGGCCAGGCACACCAGCAGTGCCGCCTCGAAGATGGTGTCGCGCACCTTGTCGATCGAGGAACGGATGAATTCGGTCGGATTGTAGTAGGCATGGTAGGCGACGTCCTGCGGGAAATCGGCTTCCATTTTGGCCAGCAGCGCCAGCACGCGGTCGCCGGTGGCCAGCGCGTTCGAGCCGGGCAGCAGGCTGATGCTCAGCGCGATGGCGGTGCGGTTGTCGACGAAGCCGCTTTCCGCGTAATCCTGCGCGCCCATCTCGACGCGCGCCACGTCGCGCAGGCGCACCACGCCGCCGACGGCATGGGCGGCGACGATGATGGCCTCGAATTCGGCCACGTCGCGCAAGCGGCTTTGCGCCTGCACCTGCACCTGGTAGGCGCCATCGCTGCCGCCGGGCGGCTGGTTCAATACCCCGGCGGCGACCTGCGAGTTGGCTTGCCGTACCGCCGCGATCACTTCCGGCGCGCTCAGGCCCAGCGAGGCCACGCGCGCCGGATCGAGCCAGATGCGCAGCGAGAAATCGCGCGCGCCGCGCGTGTAGATGTCGCCGACGCCTTCGATGCGGGCCAGCTGGTCCTTGACGGCGGTGCCGATGAAGTTGGAGATGTACTGCTGGTCGCGCGTGCCTTTCGGCGAATCGAACAGCACTACCATCAGCTGGTCGGGCGAGGCCTTCTTGACGGCCAGACCCAGCCGGCGCACGGCGTCGGGCAGGCGCGCTTCGGCCACCGCCACGCGGTTCTGCACCAGCGACTGCGCCTGTTCGATGTTGGTGCCCGGCTTGAACACCACGCTGATGGTCAGCTTGCCGTCGCCCACCGATTGCGAGGACATGTAGAGCATGCCGTCGACGCCGTTGATTTCCTGTTCGATCGGCGCGGCGACCGTATCGGCGATTTCCTGCGCCGAGGCGCCCGGGTAGCTGGCCTTCACCGTCACCGTGGGCGGCACGATCTCGGGAAACTCCGAGATCGGCAGGCGCATGGCCGACACCGCGCCCACCAGGGTGATGAGGATCGACAGCACGATGGCAAACACGGGACGGCGGATGAAAAATTGGGAAAAACGCATGGCCGCTCCTTATGCGCCGCTGGCGCGGGGAGCCGCCACGAGCACCTGGTCGCCCGGGCGCACCTTGGCCGCGCCGGAGACGATGACCCGCTCCTGCGGTCCGAGGCCGGACAGCACGATCTGCTTGTCGCCCTGCAGGCCGCCCAGTTCCACCTTGCGCGGCGCCACCTTGCCCGCCGCGTCCACGACGAACACCATTTTCTTGTTCTGGTCGCTGAGGATGGCGGCGTCGGGCACCAGCAGGCGCTCTTGCGCCGCGCCGACGGGAATGCGCACGCGCGCAAAGCTGCCCGGCATGACGGCGCGGTCGGCGTTGGCCAGGCTGGCGCGCAGGCGCACCGTGCCCGAGCGGACGCTGATCTCGTTGTCGATAAAATCGACGCTGGCATCCTGGGCGGGACCGCCGCCGTCGAGCGCCAGCTGCACCTTGGACGGCAGCCTGCTTTGCTGGCGCAGGCGCTGGAAATCCGCTTCCGACAGGTCGACCGTGGCGCGCACGGGGCTGTGCGCGACGATGGTGGTCAGCACGCCGCTTTGCGCGGCGCCGCCGGCCACGTAGTTGCCGATATCGACGCGGCGGTCCGACACCGTGCCGGCGATGGGCGCGCGCATGGTGGTGAAGGACAGTTCCAGCTCGGCGCTGCGCAATTCCGCCTGGCTCAGCATGACGGCCGCCTGCGCGCCTTCGAGCTCGCCGCGCGCCCGTTCCAGCTCCTCGGTGCTGGCCGCGCCCGTCTGCTGCAGCCGGCTGCTGCGCTCGAACTGGGCCGTGGCCAGCTTGCTGCGCGCATGGGCCTGGGCCAGGCTGGCCCGGGCGCGGTCGCGCGCCGCCGCGAAGGGGCGCGGGTCGATGACGAACAGCGCATCGCCGGCCTTGACCTGCTGGCCATCGCGAAACGCGATCTGCTGCAAGTAGCCCGATACGCGCGAGCGCACTTCGACGCGCTGCGACGGCTCGATGCGGCCCGTGTAGTCGAGGCTCGCCTGCACCATCGACGTTTCCGGCAGCGCCACGGAAACGGTGGGCTTGGGCGGTGGACCGCCAGGCGCGGCCTGGGAGCGGCCGCAGCCGGCCAAGGCGGCGCTGCAGGCCAGGGCCAGCAGCAGTGGGACGGGCAGGGACGGGATCGTACGGGGGCGCATCATGCGGGGTCTCCAGAAGGCGTAGGGGGCTTGGCCAGGGCGCGGCCGAGCGCGAAAATGGCCAGCGCGGCGAGTATCAGCGCGCTGGCGACGGCAAAGGTGGCGTGCATGCCACGGATCATGGCGGCTGGCCGGGCGCCGGCGATATCGCCAGCGCCGGCGGCGAAGACGGCGCCCATCACGGAGGCGCCCGTGACGAGGCCCAGATTGCGCGACAGATTGAGCATGCCGGAGATGAGGCCGCGCTGGTCGGGCACGATGTCGCCCATCACTGCGGTATTGTTGGCTGCCTGGAACAGCGCGTAGCTGGCCGTGAGCAGCATGATCGGTGCGACGTAGCCGGGGATGCCCAGGCTGGCCGGCAGCAGGGACAGCGCCAGGCAGGCGCCGGCCGCGCCGCACAGGCCCGCGCCGCCCATGCGCTGCGCGCCGTAGCGGTCCACCAGCCAGCCGGACGGCACGCCGCAGAACGCCGCCACCAGCGGCCCGGCCGCCAGCACCATGCCGGTGACGGCCGTGCCCAGGCCCAGGCCGCGCGCCAGGTAGAAGGGACCGACTACCAGGGTCGACATCATGACCGTCGACACGAGCATGCTGGTCGCCAGGCCGGCGCTGAGCACGGGCGCGCGAAGCATGGCCAGGCGTATCAGCGGCGCCGGCGCCTTCAGTTCGACGCGGACGAACAGGGCGCCGCCCGCGCAGGCGGCCAGCAGCAGGGCTGCGTTGCGCATGCCGAAATGGCCGCGGCCCAGGGTCATGGCCAGCGCATACGCGGCCAGGGTCAGCGCCAGCAGCAAGGTGCCGCGGTGGTCGAACACGGGCCGCCTGGCGTTGGCGCCATGCTGGTCGGCCGGCAGGAAGCGCCAGGCCAGCAGCAGCGCCACGCCGGCCAGCGGCACGTTGACGAGGAAGATGGCTTGCCAGCCGAAGTGCGCGATCAGCAGGCCCCCCAGTGCGGGCCCGAGCGTGGTGCCGACGGCCGACATGGTGCCGAGCAGGCCCATGGCGCTGCCCGTCTGCGCCTTGGGCACGGTGCTGCCGACAAAGGCCATGGTCAGCGCCATCATGACGGCAGCGCCCAGGCCCTGCAGGGCGCGCGCGGCGACCAGCAGCCACAGGGTGGGCGCCAGGGCGCACAGGATGGAGGCAATGGCAAACAGGGCGATGCCGGCCAGCAGCAGGCGGCGCCGGCCGAGCATGTCGCCGAGGCGGCCCACGCTGACGATCAGCGCTGTGATGGCCAGCAGGTAGGCCAGCACGATCCATTGCACGTCCTGGAACGGCGCATGCAGGGCCCTGGCCATGTCGGGCAGGGCCACGTTGGCGATGCTGGTGCCCAGCGCGGGCAGCAGCATCGACAGGGACAGGCTGGCAAGGGCGCCGCGCACGGGCATCGTGGCGGTGCCGGCCGGGGTGGCCTGCTGGCTTGGAGGTACGGGTTTTGACGGCGAATTCATAAGGTGGCTTGTCCATCCAATAAGAGTCATTCCATGGTAGCGAGGGATTTGGCATGGCGGAAGACGCATCATTTGCACTATATTGTTGCGTTTGACGCCATGTCTGGTGCGTGGGCGCCGCTACAGCATCTGGCCCATCTCGAAGGCGGGCGGGCTGTCGGCCAGGTGGTAGCGGACGATGCGCCCGGGAATGCCGGCCACCGTGCAATGGGCGGGCACGTCCTGCAGGACCACGCTGCCGGCTGCCACCTTGCGCATGTGCCGATTTCGATGTTTCCGGGTATCTTGGCGCCCGCGCCCAGCGTCAAGCCCGGGCTTATCTTCGGATGGCGGCGTTGTCGTCGACTACGGCCATTTCGCCGATGACGATGCGGCTGCCGTGATCGGGCATGATGCGCGCGGCCGGATGGATGTCGATGTCGATGTCGATGCCGAGGACGCCGGCCGCATGGCTGGACAGGGCAAAGGCGGCCTCGCTGCGGTGTTCCGTCCACAGATGGTGTGCCATGCGGCAGGTTTGCTGCGCGTGAAAACCCTTCAGGTTCAGTAGCGCATGCTGGCTGTCGGGGCAGGCGGGATCGCGCTGCGCGATGGCCGCAAGGTCGGCCGTGATGCTGGCCAGGATGGGCGGCTGCGTGCTTAGAATGTCCTCGAACAGGGGCCGCAGCACGGCCGGGCGCATATCGCGCGCGCCCAGGCGCTGTGCCAAGATGGCGGCGAGCAGCCCGGCGGGGCTGTCGTGCGGCAGTATCAGCTCGTCGAGCATGCTGCGCCATGCCGCGCACCTGCGTCCACACGCCGGGAATGTCGTCGGACTGGCTGGCTGCGGCGGCATCGATGCGGCGCAAGGGCGGCGCAGGCGGCAGGGGGCTGGCATAGGTCAAGTAAGTCATCGTGGTGCCTGTCCAGGCAAAGGAAGGGGGAAAGTGGAGCGCATGGCAACAGGGCCGGCGCCGGCTGGCAAGTGCCCGGGCTCCCGGAAGGCCGGGCCAGGCGATTGCGGATACACGATAAGCCGCCACGAAGGACGAAGCAAATCGTAAATACTGAGCGCGCGGCTCACGATTCCTGATGCTTGGGGAGGCAGGGGCGCATGCCGCGCTGGCGCGCGGGCAGGCGGCGCCAGGGGGAGGT
>NZ_PDZN01000028.1:0-86460 GCF_002735765.1 Janthinobacterium sp. BJB304 | reverse complement strand
TGGCGGTGGGCAATGTGGCGGATCAATTGGTGGAAGCCCTGGTGCCCCGCATCGCGGCATTAAAGATCACGCAAGGCATGGATCTGTCGGCCGAGATGGGGCCGGTGGTGACGCAGGTGCACAAGGACAAGATCGCCGGCTATATCGCGCAAGGTGTGGAAGAGGGCGCCAAGCTCATCTGCGACGGGCGCGGCTTTGTCCTGCCCGGCCACGAGCGCGGCTTTTTCCTCGGCGGCAGCCTGTTCGACCACGTCACGCCCGAGATGACAATCTACAAGGAAGAAATCTTCGGTCCCGTGCTGTGCATCGTGCGCGTGCCCGATTTCACGGCGGCACTGGACCTGGTCAATGCGCATGAATACGGCAACGGCACGGCCATCTATACGCGCGACGGCAACACGGCGCGCGAATATACACACCGGGTGCAGGTGGGGATGGTGGGCGTGAACGTGCCGATTCCCGTGCCGATGGCCTTCCACAGCTTCGGCGGCTGGAAGCGCAGCCTGTTCGGCGACCACCATGCGCACGGCCCGGAATCCGTGCGTTTCTATACGAAGCAGAAGGCGGTGACGCAGCGCTGGCCGGCTTCGACGGCGGCCGGGGCGGAGTTTGCCATGCCGACCCTGAAGTAATTCCGCTGTAAAACCGGCTGGTTCGCTTCTTGCTTACTGCAATGGCTGTGTTTAGCCATTGCAGATCGCTCCCATGACGTCCAGCCGTACCCAGCCTTTGCGCATCGTCGTCGTCAACACTATTGTCGAGCACGGCGTGCATGAGAATGCGGCCTTGGCTGCCCAAGTGCAGCGCGGCAATGCCTTGCGCATCGGCTTGCTGGAATCGGGCTACGACATCGTCGCCTCCCTGCCAGCCGACCTCTACCTTCCTGAACGCATCGCCCAACTGCAGCCTGATCTCATCATCATTGACGCGGAATCGGATGCGCGCGACGTGCTCGAGCACATCGTCATCGCCACGCGCGACGAGCGCCGCCCCATCGTATTATTTACGGAAGACGGCGCCACGGCCAGCATCGACGCGGCCATGGCGGCCGGCGTCTCCGCCTATATCGTCGCCGGCTTGCATGCCGAGCGCATCTTGCCCGTGCTGAACGTGGCGCTCGCGCGCTTTCGCCAGGAAGAAAAATTGCGCGCCGAATTGCTCGACACGCGGCACAAGTTGCTGGAGCGCAAGGTGATCGAGCGGGCCAAGGGCCTGTTGATGACGCACCACGGCTTGACGGAAGACCAGGCTTACCAGCGCTTGCGCAGCATGGCCATGAACAAGAAACTCAAGCTGGCAGAGATTGCCCAGCGCATCCTCGACGTGGAGGACTTGTTGGGATGAATCGTCCATTTCCTGACACATGCTGGTGCAGCGCACCATTTCGGTGCGTTTCCAGCCGCCATGAAGCGGGCAGGTACGGGCACGCTCCTTGCTGCTGGAAGGTGAGAGCCTTGCCCACGGTGGCACGGCAAAACAGTATTTATCGGCAAGGAATGGTATGACAGAGAAAATGGCAGACAGTGCCCAGGTGATGCGGACCCTGCAGCCGGAAAGACAGACGATACGCATCGGCTACCTGCCGCTGACCGATTGCGCCTCGCTGGTGATGGCGTCGAAGCTGGGTCTCGATGAAAAATACGGCATCAAGATTGAACTGAGCCGCGAGATGTCGTGGGCCGGCGTGCGCGACAAGCTGAACAATGGCGAACTCGACGCGGCCCATGTGCTGTATGGCCTCGTGTATGGCGTGCAGATGGGCATCGGCGGGCAGCAGCGCGACATGGCCGTGCTGATGAATCTCAATCACAGCGGCCAGGCTGTCACCGTGTCGGCGGCGCTGGCGCGCGAGGGCGCCCACGATGGTCCCACCCTGGCGCGGCATATGCGCGCCACGGCGCGGCCGTTTGCGTTCGCGCATACTTTTCCGACCGGCAACCACGCGATGCTGCTGCAATACTGGCTGGCCGCGCAGGGCATCGATCCGCTGCGCGACGCGCGCGTGATGACGGTGCCGCCGTCGCAGATGGTGGCCGCCTTGCGCGCGGGCCAGATGGACGGCTTTTGCGCGGGCGAACCGTGGGGCTACAAGGCCATCGTCGATGGCGTGGGCGTGACGGCCGCCGCCAGCGGCGCCATCTGGCCCGACCATCCGGGCAAGGTGCTGGGCACCAGCGCCGCGTTTGCACAGCAGCATCCGAACAGCTGCCGCGCCCTGATCGGCGCCGTGCTCGAGGCGGGACGCTGGATCGATGCCAGCGATACCAACCGGCTGGCCATGGCGGCCACCCTGGCAGAGCCCGCGTACCTGAACACGCCGCAGGAAACGCTGGCGCCGCGCATTCTCGGCCATTACCAGGATGGCCTGGGCAAGACCTGGGACGAGGCGCACGGTTTGAAGTTCTACGGCGATGGCGCCGTCAATTTCCCGTATCTGTCCGACGGCATGTGGTTCATGACCCAGCACCGGCGCTGGGGCTTGCTGCGCGACGAACCCGATTATCTGGCGGTGGCAAGGCAAGTCAACCGCATTGACCTGTACCGCCAGGCGGCGGAGATGACGGCCACGCCCGTGCCAAAAGCCCCCATGCGCAGCTCGACCCTGTGCGACGGCGTCGTGTGGGACGGCAGCGCGCCGGAAGCGTACGCGGCATCGTTTGCCATCGGCCATTTTTTCTGACTGGAGAGTGCATCATGACGCAATGTGGAAGCGTAACCCTGGTCGGCGCCGGTCCCGGCGACCCGGACCTGTTGACGATCAAGGCAGTAAAGGCCATCGCGCGGGCCGACGTGGTGCTGATCGACGACCTCGTCAATCCGGCCGTCCTTGCCCATGCGGCACAAGGCGTGCGCGTGGTCGAGGTGGGCAAGCGGGGCGGCTGCGCTTCCACGCCGCAAGCGTTCATCGAACGGCTGATGCTGGCCGAAGCGCGCGCCGGCCTGCACGTGGTGCGGCTGAAAGGGGGCGACCCGTATCTGTTCGGGCGCGGCGGCGAAGAGCGCGCCTATTTGCGCAGTCATGGCGTGGCCGTCGAGGTGATCCCCGGCATCAGCAGCGGCCTGGCTGCGCCGTCCGGTATCGGCGTGCCGCTCACGCATCGCGCCTGGAGCCAGGGCGCCATCTTCGTCACGGGCCACGGCAAGGATAGCGCCTCGGAGCCGAACTGGGCGGCCCTGGCGCAGAGCAAGCTCACCCTCGTCATCTACATGGGCGTGGCCAGGGTGACGGCCATCCAGGCCGGCTTGCTGGCCGGCGGCATGGCGCCCGGCACGCCCGTGGCCGTGGTGCAATCGGCCAGCCTGCCGGCCCAGCGCCAGTTGCTGAGCACCTTGCAGGAGCTGCCCGACGACTTGCAGGCCAGCGGCCTGGGCAGTCCCAGCATCATCGTCGTGGGCGACGTGGTGCGCTGCGCCGATGCCTGGGATGAGCATGGCGCACAGGGCTTGCACGCCGCCTGCGTCTGAGCCTGTCCGCGCCTAGCGGATCGGCAGGGCCACGGGACGGATGGGCGCCGCGTCGCCGCCACGGAATTTCAACGAGGCGCCGATGAAGGCGAACTGGTACACCTTGTCGCGCGACAGCGCTTCCAGGTCGACCAGTTCCAGGATGGGCGTGCCCTGCTGCGCCAGCAGATAGGTGTGCACGGGCAGGTAATTGTTCGCCACTTCGGACGGAAACGCCTCGAAACTGAGGTTGTCCGCGCCCACCACCATGGCGCCGCCATCTTCCACGAGGAATTTCGCCGCATCGAGCGACAGGCCCGGCGGATTGGCCATGTAGGTGTGCGCCTGCTCATAATGCTGCATGCGGCCCGTGCGTATCAGCACCACGTCGCCCTTTTCCAGCGTGACCTTCTGTTGCGCCAGCGCCGCGCGCAAGTCTTGCCGCGTCACCCGGTAATTATCGGGCAGTTGTTTGAGACCCTTGGCCACGGCCACGTCGATCAGCACGCCGCGCGCCACGATCGGCGGCAATTTCTCCGCGCCCGTCACGGTCCAGCCCCGGTCGCCCAGGTATTGTTCCTCCGTAAAGCCATTCCAGATCTTGCCGTTCAGGCCGAAGTGGTTCAGGGCGTCGATATGCGTGCCCATGTGCGCATACATGGACACGGCCGAGCCCGTGTAGCTGACGTGGCGGTTCATCTGTTCGCCCACCTGCATGGAATCGGCCACCACGTTGCCTTTCGGCGTGTGCGTCATCCACATCTGGTAGGGCGGGTCGCCGGCCGCCTGCCAGCTGGGCATGCCGATATAGAAATCGACGGCCAGATCATAGCTCTTGCCGCCGTCGATGCGCGCCAGGATGGCGGCACGCGAGGCCGGCGTCATCAGGTTCAGGCGGCCGATCTCGTCTTTCGGGCCCCAGGGGCTGATGCCCACTTCGGGCAGGGCGGCCTGCACTGTCCCTCCGAGCAGGGCCAGCAGCAGGGCAGTCAGGGTGGCGGATGGTTTGAACATGGGGTACTCCTTGCGTGACATGAATAAAGAAGCCGCCATCATATTGTTTTCCATTTCAATGATAATCAGCGATAAAATAATAAGATATTCAACTGTAGAGAAATAATAATGGATGTCCTGGCGCACATGCGCGTGTTTCGCAAGGTGGTCGAGCGCGACAGCTTCAGCAAGGCGGCGCAGGATTTGAATCAGTCGGCGGCGGCCATCAGCAAGCAGGTGCGCCAGCTCGAAGCGCGCCTGGGCACACTGCTGCTGGTGCGCACGACGCGGCGCATGAGCTTGTCGGACGGCGGGCGTGCCTACTATCTCGAATGCTGCCGCCTGCTCGACGAGGTCGATGCGCTGGAACTGGCCACGCGCGGCTGTACCGGCAAGGTGGCCGGGCGGCTGCGCGTGAATGCGCCGCTGTCATTCGGCCTGAAGGTGCTGTCGCCGCTGCTGCCCGACTTCATGGCCCGCTATCCGGACGTCAAGATCGAGATGACCCTGGACGACCGCCTGCGCGACGTGGTGGGCGAGGGCTATGACGTGTCGCTGCGCATCCGCGTCTCGCTGGCCGATTCGTCCCTGGTGGCGCGCCGCCTGGGCGACGTCGAGCAGATGATTTGCGCAGCGCCAGCCTATCTGGCGCGGCGCGGCACGCCGCGCCAGGCGCAGGATTTGCGCGGCCACGATTGCCTCGCTTACCGCCTGGCCGACAGTCCCGGCGTCTGGCAGCTGGCCGGCCCGGAGGGGCCGAGCAGCATCGTGCTGCCCGTGCGCTTTTCCGCCGACAGCAGCCTGCTGCTGGCCGATATGCTGGTGGCGGGCATCGGCGTGGGGGCGCTGCCGTCGTTCGTCGCCGCGCCGCTGCTGGCCAGCGGCGCCCTGGTACGCGTACTGCCGTCGCACGGCATGGCCAGGCGCGGCGTGTATGCCTTGACGCCCGATGGACGCCACGTGCAGGAAAAGGTGCGCGCCTTTTGCGACTTCCTGGCCGGGGCGCTGCAGGGGGGCTAGGCACCCGGTGTTTTCCAGTGCAACCATCCTGCGCGCTTTTTTTCTTGCACAAGCGCGTCGGGCATGAGCTTTGATAGTATCCTCGTACTTGCTGGGCGGCCGGAGCGCCGCACATTCGAGGAAACCGGAATAAGCGATCGACAATGCACACTTTGAGCAAGGGCGGGGCGGTATCGGGCTTCAGGATATGGGCGGGCGGCCTGCTGCTGGCCCTGGCTGTGGGCGGTGCCCTGTATGCGGGCGCGGCGCGCACGGTCAATGACGACGCCGAACAGCGTTTCGACAATCTCACGCATGGCGCCCAGCATAGCCTGATCACGCGCGTAAAAAGCTATTCCGACCTGTTGCGCGGCCTCGAGGCCCTGTTCCGCACCAGCGAGCACCTGACGCGCCGCCAGTTCCACGATTACGTGGCCGGCCTCGATATCGTGCGCCAGTTCCCGGCCATCGAATCGGTCAACTACGCGGCGGCCGTCCCGTCGGCGCAGCGCCCCGCCTTCATCGAGGCCGTGCGCCGTGACGCCAGCCTGGCGCCGCGCGGCTATCCCGCTTTCACCATCCGGCCTGCGGGCGAGCGGCCTGAATACACGGTGCTCACCTACCTGGAGCCCGATTCCCTGCTGGCCGAACGCATGGGCATCGATATCGGCGCCAACCCGCTGGTGGCGCAGTCGCTGGCGCAGGCCCGCGACAGCGGCCAGGTCAGCGCATCGGGGCAGGTGATCATGATCAAGGGGCCGCCCGCGCATATCGGCCTGGGCATGCGCCTGCCCGTGTACCGCAATGGCATGCCGCAGGGCAGCGTGGCCGAGCGCCGCGCCGCCTACCAGGGCTCCGTCGGCATCGGCTTTGGCGTGGCGCAGCTGGTGCACAGCGCGCTCGAACGCAGCGCCCTGGAACCGCTGCACCTGACCCTGTACAGCGCGGCCGACCCTTTGACGGCCAGCGGGTCCCTGTCCATCACGCCGCAGGACCGCCTGCTGTTCAACGATGACGGCGACCTGGCGGCGGCGCCGCCGCAACCGGGCAGCGATGCCGACTATTTCGACCAGGTGCTGCCCGTCGCTTACCAGGGCGGCCTGTGGAAAGCCCATTTCCGCGTGCGCAAGGCGGAGCTGTACAGCCCCTTCGACCGCTATTTTCCATGGCTGGCGCTGGGCGTCGGCGTGGCCGGCACCCTGCTCATTTACGGCTATATCTTTACCTTGTACCGGTCGCGCCGCAGCGCGGTGGCGCAGCGCACCCTGCTCGATACGGTGCTCGACAGCGTCGACGCCTACGTCTACATGAAGGATGCCGACCTGCGCTACCGCTACGTCAATGCGCGCACGGCAACCATCCTCGGCCGTCCCGTGGAGCAGCTGATCGGCCGCCAGGATGGCGAGTTGATGCTCGGCGATGCGGCGGCCGCCGCGCAGCTGACGGAGCGCCAGGTCTTCGACAGCGGCGCCAAGTTCGTCGGCGAGGAGCGCTTCGTCGATGCTCAGGGCCAGGTGCATCACCTGTGGAGCGTGAAGGTGCCGCTGGGCTTGCCCGGTCCCGTCACGGGCCTGATCGGCCTGTCCACCGACGTGACGGAACTGCACCGCCTGAAAGAGCAGGCCGACGCGGCCAGCCAGGCCAAGAGCGACTTCCTGTCGAACATGAGCCATGAAATCCGCACGCCGATGAACAGCATTATCGGCATGGCGCACCTGGCGCTGAAA
Source organism: Janthinobacterium sp. BJB304 (assembly GCF_002735765.1). NCBI lineage: Bacteria > Pseudomonadati > Pseudomonadota > Betaproteobacteria > Burkholderiales > Oxalobacteraceae > Janthinobacterium > Janthinobacterium sp. BJB304. Next base: position 79,297 of record NZ_PDZN01000028.1, on the reverse strand, counting down.
TCGGTGGCCGATGCGCGCCAGCGCGACTATCTGCAGAAAATCTTCCATTCGGGCCAGCATTTGCTGGGCCTGATCAACGACATCCTCGATTTTTCCAAGATCGAGGCGGGCAAACTGGAGCTGGAGGTGCTGGACTTCCGTCTCGACACCCTGCTGGCGAACATCGCCAGCCAGCTGGGCGACGCGGCCGCCGTCAAGGGCCTGGTGCTGCAGTTCGATATCGCGTCCGAGCTGCCGCAGCGCTGGCGCGGCGACCCGCTGCGCCTGGAGCAGGTCTTGCTGAACCTGACCAGCAACGCCATCAAGTTTTCCGACAATGGCAGCATCTTCGTGCGCGTGCGCCAGTCCGAGGAGCGCGCCAGCCATGCCATGCTGCGCTTCGAGGTGCAGGACCGGGGCATCGGCATGAACCAGGAAGAGGTGGCGCAGCTGTTCCGCTCCTTCCACCAGGCCGACCCGTCGACCACGCGCAAGTATGGCGGCAGCGGCCTGGGGCTGGTGATCAGCAAGCAGCTGGTGGAGCTCATGGGCGGCAAGGTGGGCGTGTACAGCCAGCCGGGCCTGGGCAGCACCTTCTGGTTCACGGCGCGCCTGGAGAAGAGCGCGCAGGGGGCCGACGAGCGCATCGCCGAAGTGGAGCCGGAAGTGCTGGGGGTGATCCGCGGCGCCTCCATCCTGCTGGTGGAAGACAACATCTTCAGCCAGCAGGTGGGCTGCGAGCTGCTGGAAGACGCGGGCGCCACCGTTTGCGTCGCCTGCAATGGCCGCGAGGCGCTGGAATTGCTGGCCCGCCAGCGCTACGACTGCGTGCTGATGGACGTACAGATGCCGGAGATGGATGGCTTCGAGGCGACGCGCCGCATCCGCGCCGATCCGAAACTTGCCGGCCTGCTGGTGATCGCCATGACGGCCAACGCGGGCAGCGAAGACCGCGCCCGCTGCCTGGAGGCGGGCATGGATGAATTCGTGACCAAGCCGATCGCCCCGAATCTGCTGTTTCACCTGCTGGCGAAATGGTTTCGCCTGCGTGGCGGCATTGGCGGCATCGGCCGCGACAGGTTGGCGGCGGCACCGACAGCGCCGACAGCGCCGCCATCGGACGCCGCGCCGGAATCGCGCGACACGGCCATCCTCGATTTGGCCACCCTGGCGCTCACGTTCAGCAATGACGCCGTGAAGATGCGCAAGTACACCCAGCTGTTTCTCGACACGGCGCGCGACGGCATCGCCGAAATGGAGCAAGCCATGGCGCTGGAAGACCTGGGGCGCCTGGCCGACCTGGGCCACCGCAGCAAATCGTCGGCGCTGGCCGTGGGCGCGCACGCTTTCGCCGCCCTGTGCCTGTCGATCGAAGGCTTGCGCCTGGGCGGCGACATGCAGCAGGCGCGCGCCTTGCTGGCGGCGCTCGGGCCGGCGCTGGCGCAGGTGGCGGAACAAATTTCCATGGAATTTGCCGCCAGCGACGCCCCTTGAGGCAGGCAGCGGCGATAATAGGCGTTTGACGTCTCCGGTCACCCGGCCGGAGACGCGGCAACCCATCGGATCAGCATGCATACACCCGTCACGCCCGGCCTCCTCATCCTGCATGGCAACCAGCTGGAACAGCTGCGCGCCGCCGTCTTCCAGTGGCTGCGCCAGCATCCGCTGGCGCCGCTGGAAACGGATATCTTCCTGGTGCAGTCGAACGGCGTGGCCGAATGGCTGAAGATCGCCCTGGCCGAGGAGATGAAAGTGTGCGCCGCCACGCGCATCGCGCTGCCGGCGCGCCTGCTGTGGGAAAGCTACCGGGGCATGCTGGGCCGCGAGCGCGTCCCGCGCGTGTCGCCTTTCGATAAATCCCCGCTGACCTGGCGTTTGATGCGCCTGTTGCCGTCGCTGCTGGCCGACCCGGTGTTTGCGCCGCTGCGCTACTTCCTGGCCGATGGCGATTGCGAACGCCGGCTGCAGCTGGCCGAGCGCCTGGCCGACTTGTTCGACCAGTACCAGGTCTACCGCGCCGACTGGCTGGCCGACTGGGCGGCCGGGCGCGACCAGTTGCGCACGGCGCGCGGGGAAGCCATCGTCTTGAAGGAAGACCAGCGCTGGCAGGCGCAGTTGTGGCGTGCCGTGGGCCAGGACGTCGAGGCCTTGGAGCGCGACACGGGCCGCGCCGACATCCATGAGGCCTTCCTGGCGGCGATCGCCGCCGGCGATGCGCCGCTTGGCAAGCTGCCGCGTAGGGTGGTGCTGTTCGGCGTGTCGGCCTTGCCGTACCAGACCTTGCAGGCGCTCGCCGCGCTGGCGCGCCACACGCAGGTGGTGCTGGCGGTGCCCAATCCATGCCAGTTTTACTGGGGCGACATCATCGACGGGCGCGACTTGCTGCGCGCGGAAAACAAGCGCCAGCGGCAGCGCAACGGCACCGACCTGGCGCACATTCCGCTGGAAGAACTGCATGCGCACAGTCATCCGCTGCTGGCCAGCTGGGGCAGGCAAGGGCGCGATTTCATCCGCATGCTCGACGAATTCGACGAACACGCGCAAGCCGAAGGGCGTGACGACAGCCTGCGCATCGACCTGTTCGGCGAGGAGACGGGCGAAACCCTGCTGCAGCAGGTGCAGGTGGCCATCCGCGAACTGCGCCCGCTGGCCGAGCATGAGCAGATGCCGCCCGAGGCAGGCGACCGCTCGATCGAATTTCACGTGGCGCACAGCGTGCAGCGCGAAGTGGAAGTGCTGCACGACCAGCTGCTGGCCATGTTCGCGCACAGCGCCGAGACGCTCTTGCGTCCGCGCGACGTGGTCGTGATGGTGCCCGACATCGACACGTTTACGGCCGCCATCCACGCTGTTTTCGGCCAGTACCGGCGCAACGACGAGCGTTTTATTCCGTTCGAGATCGGCGACGTGAAGGACCGCAGCGTCAACCCGCTGCTCGTCGCGCTCGAGTGGCTGCTGCAGCTGCCGCAGCAGCGCTGCCGCCAGAGCGAAGTGCGCGACCTGCTCGACGTGCCGGCGCTGGCGGCACGTTTTGGCCTGCAGCCGGACGACCTGGCCACCCTGGGCGCCTGGATCGAAGGGGCGGGCGTGCGCTGGGGCCTGGACCAGGAACACCGCGCCGGCCTGGGGCTGGGCGCGGCCGGGGAACAGAATGCGTGGATCTTCGGCGTGCGGCGCATGCTGCTTGGCTATGCCAGCGGCAGTGGCGCCAGCTTCGGCGGCATCGAGCCATATGCGGAAGTGGGCGGCCTCGATGCGGCGCTGGCAGGGTCTTTGGCGCAGCTGGTCGAGGCGCTGCTGCACTGGCGCAGCGTGCTGGCCGGCGCGCGCACGCCCGCCGAGTGGGGCGCGCAGGCGCGCGCGCTGCTGGCCGCGTTTTTCGATGCGGACGACGAGGGCGACCGCCTGACCCTGGCGCAGCTCGAGGGCGCCTTGCAGGGCTGGCTGGAAACCTGCGGGCATGCGGGCTTTGTCGAGCCGGTGCCGCTGTCCGTGCTGCGCGTGGCGTGGCTGGGCGCGCTGGACGAACCGACCCTGAACCACCAGTTCGTCTCCGGCGGCGTGACTTTCTGTACCCTGATGCCGATGCGCGCCGTGCCGTTTCGCGTCGTCTGCCTGCTGGGCATGAACGATGGCGATTTCCCGCGCCGCGCGCAGAAGGCCGATTTCGACCTGCTGGCGCTGCCCGGCATGGCGCGCCCGGGCGACCGCTCGCGCCGCGACGACGACCGCTACCTGATGCTCGAAGCCTTGCTGGCCGCGCGCGACAAACTGTACGTGAGCTGGGTGGGGCGCAATGTGCGCGACAATTCCGAGCAGCCGCCGTCCGTGCTGGTGTCGCAGCTGCGCGATTACCTGGCCGCCGGCTGGTCGCTGGACCGGCACCTTGTATCGCTGACCACCGAACACGCGCTGCAGCCGTTTAGCCGCCGCTATTTCGAGGCCGATGGCTTGCTGACCTATGCGCGCGAATGGCGCGTGGTCCATACCGATGCCGATGCGGCCGATGCCGATGCGCAGGCCGCCGCGCTGCCGCTGGGCCCTTACGAACTCGATCCCGGCACGCGTCTGAAGCTGGGCGAGCTGGCCAGCTTTTTGCGCCAGCCCGTCAAGTACTTCTTTCGCCGCCGCTTGAGCGTGTATTTCGCCGACGCGGCGATGCTGGGCGAGGATGAGGAGCCGTTCGGCCTGAATGCGCTCGAGCGCTACCTGCTGGAAGACACCATGCTGGACGACGGCGGCGCCGTGGAAGATATCGACGACGTGCGCGCCAGCCTGGAAGCGCGCGCGGCACGCCTGGCGCGCGAAGGCGTGCTGCCCATCGGCCTGATCGGCCGGCAGGTGCAGGCGCAGCTGGTCGAGGCGCTCGTGCCCGTGCGCAGCGCGTGGCTGTCCTTGCGCGCCTCGTTCCCGCTGGCGGCCGACAAGCGCGCCATCAACCTGCCCTTCGGCGAAGTGCAGATCGACGACTGGCTCGACAGATTGTGCAGCAACGGGCAGGAGACGGCCTGGCTGATGCAGATTTCCTCGAAGGTGACGGACAAGGGCGGCCAGGCGCGCGGCGACAAGCTGATGCTGATGTGGCTGCGCCAGCTGGCCGCCGCCGCCCTCGGTTTCCCCGTCACCGGCTACCTGGTGGCGCGCGACGCCATCGTCAGCATGGCGCCGCTCGATCCGGCCAGTTCGCGCGACGCCCTGGCCACCCTGCTGGCGCTGTGGCGCGAAGGCATGAACCATCCGCTGCCAACGGCATGCAAGACGGGGCTGGCGCTGGTGCAGCAGGGCGACCCGCGCGCCGTGTATGACGGCGGCTTCGACATCTCGGGCGAGCGCGATGAGCTGTGCCTGGCGCGCCTGTGGCCCGAGTTTTCCGCGCTGGCCGCGGAGGAAGCATGGGAAGACTGCACGCGCGAGCTGTATGGCCCGCTGGCCGACTGGCTGCAGCAACACATCACGATCGACCCGATCAGCGCGCCCGATGATGGCGCGGGAGAAGAACCATGACGAGCCACCTGCTCAACCCCCTGGCGTTTCCGCTGCACGGCTCGCGCCTGATCGAGGCGTCCGCCGGCACGGGCAAGACCTGGACCATCGCCGCGCTGTACGTGCGGCTCGTGCTGGGACACGGCGACGATGACAGCCGCTTTACGCGTCCGCTGCTGCCGGCCGACATTTTGGTGATGACGTTTACGCGCGCCGCCACGCGCGAATTGTCGAACCGCGTGCGCGAGCGCCTGATCGAGGCGGCCGCGTATTTTCGCCACGAATCCGGCGGCAGCGACCCGTTCCTCGACGCCTTGCTCGAGTCCTGTCCGGACGAGAGCGAACGGCAAAAGGCCGCGCACCGGCTGATGCTGGCCGCCGAGACGATGGATGAAGCGGCCATTTTCACCATCGACGCCTGGTGCCAGCGCATGCTGCGCGAGCACGCGTTCGACAGCGGCAGCCTGTTCGACGAAGAACTGGTCAGCGACGAGCAAGCGCTGTTCGAGGATGCGGCCCACGATTACTGGCGCCAGCAAGTCTATCCCTTGCCGCCGCAGGCGCTCGACGTGCTGCTGGCATGCTGGCCCGACGTCGGTGCGTTGAAGAAGGGCGCGCGCGAGCTGGCGCGCCGCGCCGACAGCATGCAGATGGCGGACGAGGAACCGTTGTCCACCCTGATCGCGCGCGAACAGCGGGCGCTGGCCGCGCAGCTGGCCACCCTGAAGGCGGGTTGGGTCGAGCGCGTGGACCAGATGGCCGCCTGGATCAACGACCACCGCGCCATCAATCCCAAATGTTTTAACGGTGTCAAGATGAAGCCGGAGAACCTGGCGAAGTGGTTCGACGGCTTGCGCCGCTGGGCGCAGGATCCGCTCCTGCTGCTGCCCGCCATCACGGCCAAGGCGTGGGAACGATTGACGCCGTTCGGCATCGAGGATGCGTTTGCCAAGAGTTTCACGGCCCAGGTGCCCGAGTGCTTCCAGCATACGGAAGCGTTGGGCATCGCCCTGGCGGCCATCACGCCGCTGGCGCACAAGCTGCACCTGCATGCGGCGGCGGCCATCGCGCGGCGCATGGATCAGTTAAAACGCCAGTCGCGCCAGTTCGGCTTTGCCGACATGCTGCAGCGCCTGCATGACGCGCTGGCCGGCGAGAATGGCCCGGCCCTGCGCCAGCGCATCGTCGACCAGTACCCGCTGGCGATGGTCGATGAGTTCCAGGATACGGCGCCCGCGCAGTACCAGATCTTCAATTTGCTGTACCGCATCGCCGACAACGATCCGGCGCTGGGCCTGTTCCTGATCGGCGACCCGAAACAGTCGATCTACGGCTTTCGCGGCGCGGACATCCAGAGCTACCTGGCGGCGCGGCGCGCCACGGCAGGGCGCCACTACCAGCTGGGCACCAACTACCGCTCGACGGCGCCCCTGGTGGCGGCCGTCAACCAGCTGTTCCTGCACGCCGAGCGCGACGAGGTGCCGGCCGGCGCCTTCCGCTACCGCAAAGGAGGCGAGAATCCGCTGCCGTTCGAGGCCGTCGACGCCAAGGGGCGTGATGAATACCTGGTGAACGCCGGCGGCCCGCTGCCGGCCCTGCTGGCCGCCTGCGCCAGCGATGAAGGGCTGCGCGGCGACGGCTACCGTGAGTATTTCGCCCAGCACTGCGCGGAGCACATCGTCGCCATGCTGGGCGATGCGCAAGCCGGTTTCGCTGGTCCCGACGGTTTTACGCGCCTGCAGCCGGCCGATATCGCCGTGCTCGTGCGCGACCGCAAGGAAGCGGCGGCCATCCGCCGCGCGCTGGCGCGCCGCCGGGTCGCCAGCGTCTACCTGTCCGACAAGGATTCCGTCATCGACAGCGAGGAGGCGCAAGACGTGCTGCGCTGGCTGGCCGCGCTGGCCAACCCGCTCGACGGGGGCCTGGCGCGCGCCGCCTTTGCCACGCGCACCATCGGCCTGTCGCTGGGCGAGCTGGCGCGTCTGTCGAGCGATGAACTGGAGTGGGAACGCCGGGTCGAGCAATTGAAGGCCCTGCACCTGATCTGGCAGCGGCAGGGCGTGCTGGCCATGCTGCGCCGCTTCATCCACGAACTGCAGTTGCCCGCCATGCTGCTGCTGCAGACGGGCGGCGAGCGGCGCCTGACGAATCTGCTGCACCTGGCCGAACTGCTGCAATCGGCCAGCCGCCAGCTCGATGGCGAGCAGGCGCTGATACGCTGGCTGGCCGAGCAGATCGCCGGCGAGGGCGACAACGGCGACGAGCGCGTGCTGCGCCTGGAAAGCGATGCGGAGCTGGTGAAAGTCATCACCGTGCACAAATCCAAGGGCCTCGAATATCCGCTCGTGTATCTGCCGTTTGCCGTCACGGCGCGCAAGGTCGATAAGCGCAACCGCAGTTTCTTCGACTATGCGGATGACAAAGGCGAGCGCCGCCTCGACCTGTCCTTGTCCGACGAAGCGATGGCGGCGGTCGAAGAGGCGCGCATCGAGGAAGACTTGCGCCTGCTGTACGTGGCCCTGACGCGCGCGCGCCACTTCCTGTGGCTGGGCGTGGCCGCTCAGGCGGCGCGCAAGGCGGGCGAGAACACCCTGCACGAATCGGCGCTCGGCTACCTGCTGACGGGCGGCGACAAGCTGCCGGCGGAACAATTGCTGCTGCGCTGGCAGCAGGTCGCGGGCAGCTGCGACGCCATCTATGTGAGTTCCCTGGCGCAGCCCGACGCCTGCACGGTGCTGGACCGCATCGAGCGCCGTCCCGAGCTGCGCCCCGCGCCCGTGTTCGCGGGCGAATTCGAGCGCGACTGGTCGGTGGGCAGCTTTACGTCGCTGACGCGCCAGATCGGCGCCGTGGCGGCCGCGCACGTGCCGCAGCGGGCGCTGGAAGAGACCTTGCTGGAAGATGGCACGGCTGTGGCCGTGGCCGCGCCGACGACTATGGGCGACGCGCCGTGGCACCGCTTCCCGCGCGGTTCCGTGCCCGGTAATTTCCTGCACGAGCAGCTCGAGTGGATGGGCAGCGAAGGCTTTGACGGCGTCCACGATGCCAATTTCAATACACGCCTGGCCGCGCGCTGCGAACGGGCGGGCTGGGGCCACCGCCAGGAAGACGCCATCGCCTGGCTCAGGGAAATCGCCGTCACGCCGCTGCCGCTGCTCGATGCATCGCTGTCGCAACTGGACAGCACCCTGTCCGAGATGGAGTTCTGGTTCCCCAGCGAGCATTTGTCCACCGAAGCGCTGGATAAACTGTGCACGCGCTTGCTGCTCGACGGCGCGCCGCGTCCCGCGCTGCCGCGGCGCCAGCTGCACGGCATGCTGAAAGGCTTTGCCGACCTGGTCATCGAACGGGAAGGGCGCTACTGGGTGCTCGACTACAAGTCGAACGCGCTCGGCGCCAACGACGCCGCCTACCACACGCAGGCGCTGGCGGCCGGCATGGCGCAGCACCGCTACGACATCCAGGGCGCCATCTACATGCTGGCCCTGCACCGGCTGCTGAAAAGCCGGCTCGGCGGCGCCTACGACCCGGCCGAACATCTGGGCGGCGCCATCTTCCTGTTCCTGCGCGGCATAGCGAATGCGGACACGCATGGCTGCTACTGGCTGGCGCCGCAGCTGGAATTGCTGGACGGCCTCGATCAACTGTTAGAAGAAACGGAACACCATGCAGCATGACGCGCAGATGGACGCTTTGTTTACCCATGTCGACGGCGTCGCGGAGGCGGGCCATCTGCGCCGCCTGAGCGCCGCCTTTGCCCGCTTCATCGCCAGTCTGGACGGGCAGGCGCCGCATGCGCCCGCCGTGGCCGTGGCCTGTGTGGTGCTGTCCGAACTGGAAGGGCGGGGCCACAGCTGTTTGATGCTGGCGGACCTGGCCAGCGAACCTTCGCAGCTGCTGGGCTGGAGCGAGGAGCTGTGGCATGGCGTGCTGGCCGTTGCCGGCCCGCTGCCGGACAGCGTCGCCGGCTGGCGCGCGCTGCTGGCCGGCGCGCCGCAGGTGTGGCAGGTGGGTGCGCCCGATGTGAAACAGCCGCTGGTGCTCGACGGCGACCGCCTGTACCTGCGCCGCTACTGGCGCGACGAAAGCCTGGTGGGCGAGAAAATCGCCCTCCGCGCGCAGGACTTGAGCGAGCCGCCGCTGGCGCAGGTGCGGCAATGGCTCGACATCCTGTTCGACCAGCCCACGCAGGACGGTGGCCCTGACTGGCAAAAGGTGGCCTGCGCCGTCGCCTTGCGCGGCAAGGTGGCCATCATCACGGGCGGCCCGGGCACGGGCAAGACGTACACGGTGGCCAGTTTGCTGACCTTGCTGTTTGCCGTCTCGCCGCAGCCGGAGCAGCTGCGCATCGCGCTGGCCGCGCCGACGGGCAAGGCGGCCGCGCGATTAAAACAGTCGATCGACAAGGCTTTGAGTGGCCTGGCGGAAAAGGTCGGGGAAGCCTTGCCCCTGCTGGAACTGGCGCGGCGCATGGGCGCGGCGCGCACCCTGCATAGCTTGCTGGGCGCGCGGCCCGATACGCGCGCCTTTGCCCACCACGCGGGCAATCCGCTCGACGTCGACGTGCTGATCGTCGATGAAGCGTCGATGGTGCATCTGGAGATGATGGCGTCCGTGCTTGACGCCTTGCCGCCCACGGCGATATTGATCCTGCTCGGCGACAAGGACCAGCTGGCGTCCGTGGAAGCGGGCGCCGTGCTGGGCGACTTGTGCCACGATGCGCAGGCGGGCGGCTACACGGCGGACACCATCGCGTATGCGCAGGCGGCCAGCGGCGTGGCCATTCCCGCGCAGTTTGCGGGCAGCGCCGGCGCGCTGGCGCAGCAGACGGTGATGCTGCGCCACAGCCACCGCTTCAGCGGCCCGATCGGCGAGCTGGCGCTGGCCGTGAATGCCGGCAGGCCCGACCTGGCCAGGGCGTGCTTCGCCGCCGACAGCGGCGGTCAGCTGGCGTGGAGCGTGCCGGCGCAGCAGGAAGACGTGCTGCGCCTGGCCTTGCGCGGGCGGGGGGATGCGCCGGGCGGCTATCAGCCTTACCTGGCGCTGGTGAACGCGGGCGAGGCCGCGTACGCGCAGCATGACGACTGGGTGCGCGCCGTGCTGCATGCTTTTGAAGCGTTCCGCATCCTGTGCGCCGTGCGCGAGGGAGAATGGGGCGTGGCGGGCCTGAACACGGCCATCGAGCTGCGGCTGGAAAAGGATGGGCTGATACGCCGCAGCGAATGGTATGTGGGCCGTCCCGTGATGGTCACGCGCAACGATTACGGCACGGGCGTGTTCAATGGCGACATCGGCCTGACCCTGCGCGACCCTGCGCGGCCGGGCTCCCTGCGCGTGTACTTCCTGGAAGGGGACAATGTGCGCAGCGTGCTGGCCACGCGTTTGCGCCACGTGGAGACGGCGTTTGCCATGACGGTGCATAAATCGCAGGGCTCGGAATTTCGCCACACGGTGCTGGTGCTGCCGCAGGAAGGCGGCGCCATGCTGGCGCGCGAGCTGGTCTACACGGGCATCACGCGCGCGCGCGACTTCTTTACCCTGGTCTCGCCCACGCAGGCCGTGCTGTTCGACGCGATTTTGCGACGCACGCAGCGCGCCAGCGGGCTGAGAGGGTTGATCGGCTGAGGGCTTGATGGGGTTCGACAGATTTCCTTACGGAAATATATGTGTTGTATTCCGAATATTGATGATAATTGTTCCGTTTTTTGTGTGAGAATGCTTGCGTAGGTGAAGTAGTGCAAAAGCACTGTTTCACGCCAATCAAATCGAAACGAGGAGTCCATCATGTTGTCTTCCCTTCGCACGCGGCTGGTGCTCATTTGCGTGGCCATCGTCGTCCTGTCCATGCTGGCCTTGTCGGTCGCCAATTACGTCACCACGCGCAGCAGCATGCTGGCGTCGTCGGACCAGCAGATGCAGCAGCTGCTGCAAAGCCAGTCCGCCGTGCTGGCGCAATGGGTCGATGGCAAGAAGAAAGTCATGGCCTCGGTCGTCATGTCGGCCGAGACGCCCGATCCGCTGCGCGCCTTCCAGATCGCGGAAAAGGCCGGCGATTTTGCGGAAGTGTTCATCGGCTACGCGGACAAGCGTTCCGTGTTTACTCATCCGGGCCGCCCGGCCGATTTCGATCCGACGGCGCGCGCCTGGTACACGGACACCGTCAAGGCGGGCGTGCCGATGCTCACGCCGCCGTATGTGGACGCGGCCAGCCACAAGCTGGTGGTGTCGTTCACGGCGCCCGTCGGCCCGAAAGAGGCGCTGCTGGGCGTGGCGGGCGCGGACGTGCTGCTCGATACGGTGATTGCCAACGTGGTGGCGATCAAGCCGACGCCGCACAGCTTTGCCTTCCTCGTCGACCAGAGCGGCACCATCATCGCCCACGCGGACAAGGAACTGAGCCTGCAGCCGGTGACGAAACTCGATGCCGCGCTGTCGGCCGCGCAGGTGAACCGCCTGGAAAGCTCGCGCGCGAGCGAGGCCGTGCGCCTCAATGAGCGCGACGGCAAGCTGTACGTGACGCGCGTGGCGGGCACCGACTGGCTGCTGGCCGTGGTGCTGGACCAGCAGGAAGCCATGCAAGCCTTGCAGACGATGCTGACGACGGCCACCGTCACGGCCGCGCTGCTGACGGGGCTGGCGGCGCTGCTGCTGTCGCTGCTGGTCTTTAAAATGCTCAAGCGCCTGGAACTGGTGCGCGACGCGCTCGACGACATCGCTTCCGGCGAGGGCGATTTGACGCGCCGCCTCGACGCTTCCGGCGTGGATGAACTGGCGCAGATCGCGGGCGCCTTCAACCGCTTCATCGACAAGATCGCCGCCGTGCTGGTGAAGATCCGCACGGCCAGCGAATCGGTCAAGGTATCGTCGTCGGAAATCGCCGCCGGCAACCAGGACCTGTCGTCGCGCACGGAACAGCAAGCGAGCTCGCTGGAAGAAACGGCCGCCTCGATGGAGGAGCTGACTTCCACCGTCAAACAAAATGCCGATAATGCGCGCCAGGCCAACCAGATGGCACAATCGGCGTCCGGCGTGGCCAGCAAGGGCGGGCAGGTGGTGGCGCAGGTGGTCGACACCATGGCCTCGATCAATGACTCGTCGAAGAAGATCGTCGACATCATCAGCGTCATCGACGGCATCGCCTTCCAGACGAATATCCTGGCCCTGAATGCGGCCGTCGAAGCGGCGCGCGCGGGCGAGCAGGGACGCGGCTTTGCCGTGGTGGCGACGGAAGTGCGCAGCCTGGCGCAACGCTCCGCTGGCGCAGCGAAGGAAATCAAGCTGCTGATCGACGATTCGGTGGGCAAGGTCGATTCGGGCGCGCGCCTGGTCGACGAGGCGGGGGCGACGATGCAGGAAATTGTCGACAGCGTGCGCCGCGTCACCGATATCATGGGCGAAATCACGGCCGCCAGCGTCGAGCAAAGCTCGGGCATCGAACAGGTGAACCAGGCGATTGCGCAGATGGACCAGGTGACGCAGCAGAATGCGGCGCTGGTGGAAGAGGCGGCGGCCGCCGCAGAAAGCCTGCAGGACCAGGCCAGCACCCTGGCGCAGGTGGTGGGGGTGTTCAAGCTCGATGACGGGCAGGCGCCGGCGGCCGTGCCGCATGCCGCAAGGCCCGTGGCGCGCGCGCCCATCGCGCCGCGCATCGCCAGCCGTCCCGCCACAAAAACGCCCGTCGCCAAGCAGGAGCGCAGCGACGAGTGGGAGACGTTTTAAACTTTAAGTACGCCGGGGCGCCAGGGTCGGCGCCATCTGCTTTGCGACTTCAAAAAAAGCGTTGGTGGCCGGCGTGTTCTGGCGCCGGTCGCGCACGGCCAGGCCCACCTTGCGGCTGACGGGCGGATTCAAGGGCAGGGCGACCAGCTCCGGATACTGTTCGCGCAGCCGCTGCGGCAGGGCCAGTTCGGCGACGATGGAGACGCCGTCGCCGCGGCTGACCATGTCGAGGATGGTGATGACCTGGCTGATGCGGTAGGGGACATGTGGCTGCAGCCCCGCGTCGGCGAACAGGGGCTCGATCAGGCAGGCGCAGCCCGCCTCGGACATGATGAACGGCCCTTCGCACAGCTGCGCCAGGGTGATGGTGGTTTCGCTGGCCAGCGGGTGGCTGCGCGGCACCAGCGCCATCATCTGGTCTTCCACCAGCGGCGCCGTGTCGAAACGCTCGTCGGGCAGCACGACGAAACCCACGTCGACCCTGCGTTCGCGTATCCACTGCACCACTTCATGGTCGGCGCCTTCGTCGATGCGCAGGGCGATGCCCGGATAGCGCAGGCGGAATTGCGCCGTGATGGCCGGCAGCAGGTTCAACGACGAGGTGGGGCCGAAGGAGCCGATGCGCAGGCTGCCCTGGCGCTGGCCCAGCACGTCGGCCGCTTCCTGGCGCATGGCTTCCGACAGACCGAGGATTTCGCGCGCGCGCACCAGCAGCTGGCGGCCCACGTCCGTCAGCTCGGCCGACGCCTGGTGGCGCACGATGAGGTCCACGCCCATCTCCTTTTCCAGCGCTTTTAACGCATGCGAGACGGCCGACTGGCTGATGCCCAGTTGCGCGGCGGCGGCGGAAAAACCGTGCAGTTCGGCCACCAGGGTAAAGATTTCCAGTTGCGTGAAGGTCATGCTGTGGTTTTCCTGTTGTATGAGTGTTTACTCATTATTTCATGAATTGATATTAGTATTAATATATAAGTGTACAGCATGTACGCCACCCGCCGCGCAAGCGGCTTTACAGGAACTCCCATGTCTTCTTCCGCCGTACCTTCAGCCGCCTTGCCTGCCGCGCAATCGCCGCTCGTCTATCTGAAACTGATCTGCGTCGCCCTGTTCTGGGGCGGCACCTTCATCGCGGGCCGCGTGCTGGCGCAGCAGATGCCGCCCATGACGGCCGCCAGCGGGCGATTCGGCGTGGCCGTGCTGCTGCTCGTGGTGCTGGCGTGGAAACTGGAAGGGGGCTTGCCGCGCCTGGACCGCAAACAGCTGGCGACGACGGCGGCGCTGGGCCTGACGGGCATCTTTTTATACAACCTGTGCTTCCTGGCGGCCCTGTCGCGCATGCCGGCGGGGCGCACGGCCCTGTTCGTGGCCTTGAATCCCATCGTCACGGCGCTGGCCTCGGCCATGCTGTTCCGTGAGCGGCTCGGATCGTTCAAGTGGCTGGGCATCATGCTGGCGTTTTGCGGCACGGCCATCGTCATCACGCGCGGCGACCTGGCCGGCGTGCTGCACGGCACGGGCGGCGGCATCGGCGCCGGCGAAATCTTCATGTTCTGCGGCATTTCCAGCTGGGCCGCCTATACCCTGATCGGCCGGGTCGCGCTGAAGGGCTTGTCGCCCATCGCCGCCACCACGTATGCGGCGATGTGGGGCCTGGCTTTCCTGCTGGTGGGGGCGGTGGTGGAATTCCCGACCGTGCCGTGGCACAGCTTTGGCTGGCAAGTGTGGGCCGCCATCGGCTATCTGGGCGTGTTCGGCACGGTGATCGGTTTTGTCTGGTATTACGAGGGCGTCAAGGCGCTGGGTCCGTCGCGCACGGCTGTGTTCAACAACCTCGTGCCCGTGTTCGGCATCGTGCTGGCGGCGGCGCTGCTGGGGGAGCCGGTGCTGGCCTCGATGCTGGTGGGCGGCGCGGTGACGATTGCCGGCGTGGTGATGACCAACCGGCAGGGGAAATAGTTATGGGGTCAGACCCGTCGGGTCTGACCCCGGCATTCAGCCGTGCTTAGCGGGCGCGGCGGCGCTTCGATGGCTTGGCCGGCGCCTTCTTGTGCCGGCTGACGGAAGCGCGCATCACTTTCGGCTCTTCGATGCCGTTCTCGGCCGCCAGCATGCGGCGGATGTTGACGGCATCCATGGCGCGCACGGAATTGGCGCGCGCGTTGAGCAGGATCATGGTGGCGAACTTGCCGGCCGATTTGATGCGCATGATCAGGCAGCGGCCCGCTTCATTCGTGTAGCCCGTCTTCGACAGACCGATATCCCAGCCCTTGGCGCCCACCAGGCGGTTCGTGTTGTGGTATTCCACGTCGCGGCCCTTGATCTGGATCACATCCTTCGAATCGGTGGTGATGCGACTGATTTCCGGGTAGCGCGAAGCCGCCACGGCCATCTTGACCAGGTCGGCCGCCGTCGACTGGTTATTCGGCGACAAGCCCGTCGGCTCTTCGATCACGGTCTGGCGCATGCCCAGGGCCTTGATCTTGGCGTTGACGGCCACGGCAAATGCGGTGGGGCCGCCGGGGAAAGTGCGCGCCAGCGAGGCGGCGGCGCGGTTGTCGGACGACATCAGCGCCAGTTGCAGCACGTCGTGGCGGCTCAGGGTGGCGCCCACGGGCACGCGCGAAGTGCTGTGTTTCAAGGTGTCGACGTCCTCGCGGTCGATGCTGATCTCTTCCTGCATATTCGCCTTGGAGTCGAGCACGACCATGGCTGTCATGAGTTTGGTCAGCGAGGCGATCGGCACCACCACGTTGGAATTTTTTTCAAGCAAGACTTTGCCTGTGCCGTCTTCGACCACCAGGATCGACTGGGAACCGAAGGGCACGGCGATGGCCGCTGTCGAAAGCGTCATCAGCACCGCGGCGAACATTTTTTTGAGCATGGGATTGTATGTGGGAAAGCAGTTTTGGGGCGCCATCGTGGGCGCTGCGCGCAAATCCGGAACAGGGCCGCGCGGGGACGCGGCGTGTATCTCGGAGGCAATATTTGCCAAGCTTAAACAATACCATTAAAGATCAAGCGATGTCTACGGTACAAGCCCGCGACAGGCGGCTTTGCGGGCAATTTGGCAAATAAATGGGGTTATTCTTGCCGTAGTGAAAATTGTTGCGCAATTATTGATTTCATCCTGGAAACTTCGTATGATTTCAGCAAGATTGCCAGCCTTGATGCGGCAGGCGCCGCGCGCTTCGTCGTTGATGCCTGCCCCTTCGTGCTTCGTCGCTCCGCGCTAGGCCCCGCAAGCGGGGCGCCGTAGACTGCGTTCATGCCTGCATCACGGACTACGGAGAACGCATCATGTTAAAAAAATATACGGACTGGTACCGCAGCATCGATGAGGAATCGCTGCGGGTGCTGAAACACCCCGAAATGGCGACGCAGGTACAGGGACGGGTGCGCCGCTACGTCGCCATGAAGCTGGTCAAGCTGACGCCGATCGAGCGCCAGCAATTGCACGATTTCCTGCTCAAGTACCGTGGCGCCGGTTTTTACATCGCCGCGTTCAAGCTGATGTTGCTGTTCAGCGCCATCGGCGTTGTCCTGCACCTGCTGCTGCCGGCCAGGTTTGAACTGCTCAAGGCCCTGGTCTTCAGCAACGGCCTGGGTTTTGCGCTGGCGTGGGGCCTGGTGGGCGTCTGGTTCAATTACCGCAGTTCCGTGCGTTACAAGTTCAAGAAACTCCTGCTGATCGTCTCGACCTGCGCGGCTGGGGTGGCGGCCGGCGTGCTGCTGGCCGGCTTGAGCGATACCGGTTCCATGGCCATGGCTTTCGAGCGCTTGCTGCGCGTGGGCGGCGTCGCCCTGCTGGTGGCCGGTTTGTTCTACATGGTGCCGCTGGCGATCGTGACCACCTGGCGCAACCGCCAGTACGAAGCGCTGACCCTGCAGCTGCAGCAGGATGCCGAGCGCGACCGCCTGGCGCGCGAACTGAGCGAATCGCAGCTGCGCTTGCTGCGCGCGCAGATCGAGCCGCATTTCCTGTTCAATACCCTGGGCGCCGTGCAGCAGCTGGCCGAGCAGGGCGCGCCCAGGGCAGCGGCGCTGACGGCCGACCTGATCGCCTTCCTGCGCGCCAGCCTGGCGGAGATGCGCAGCGAGCAAGTGTCCTTGCAAAGCGAGTTCGACATGGTGGCCGCCTACCTGCGCCTGATGCAGGCGCGCATGGGTTCGCGCCTGCGCTGGGCGCTGGACTTGCCGGCCGAGCTGGCGCACGCGACGATACCGAGCATGATCTTGCTGACCCTGGCGGAAAATGCCATCAAGCATGGTATTGAACCATCGTTGCGCGGCGGCGAGATCAGCCTGTCGGCGCTGCGGGTGGACGGCATGCTGCGCCTGCGCGTGCGGGACACGGGCATGGGCTTGCCGGAAAGCGGCGAGGACAGCGCGCCCGGAGGTGGCCTGGGCCTGGAAAACGTGCGCAGCCGGCTGTTGCTGTCCGCTCCATCCGCCAGCCTGAGCCTGCGCAACGGCGAAGAGGGCGGCGTGATCGCTGACATAGTGTTGCCCATCAAAATTGCATCCAGCCTGAAAGAAGCCACCGCATGAATCCCACCATCCTGATCGCCGAAGACGAACCCCTGATGCGCGAGCGCCTGCAAATGCTGCTGGCGCAAGCCTGGCCAGAGGCGCAAGTCGTGCTGGTGGCGGAAAACGGCAACGATGCCTGGGACGGTTTCCTCGAACATGAGCCGGACGTGGTCTTCCTCGACATCCGCATGCCGGGCCTGTCGGGTCTGGAAGTGGCCGAGCGCATCGGCAAGCGGGCGCACGTGGTGTTCGTCACGGCCTACGACCAGTACGCCGTCGACGCGTTCGACGCGGGCGCCGTCGATTACCTGCTGAAACCCGTGCAGGCCGAGCGGCTGCAGCGGGCGTTGGCCCGCCTGCGCGACAAGCTGGGCGCCCAGCCGGCCGACATGGCCCATTTGCTGCAGTCGCTGCGCGCCGCCTTGCCGGCGCCGCCGCGCGACAAGCTGAAATGGATCAGGGCCAGCGTGGGCAGGCAGATCCGCCTGATCGACGTCGACGACGTGCTGTTCTTCCAGGCCGACACCAAGTACACGCGCGTGGTGCTGGCCGGCTCGGAAGCGCTGGTGCGCACGCCGCTGAAGGATTTATTGGGCGGCCTCGATCCGGAACAGTTCTGGCAAATCCACCGCGGCACCATGGTCAACGTGAAAGCCATCGAGGCGGCCGAACGCATCGACGCCGAGCGCATGCAGGTGCTGGTGCGGGGCAGTACGGAAAAGCTGCCCGTCAGCCGCACGTTTACCTATTTGTTCAGGGATTGATATGATGCCAATGTTTTTAATCTGATACTGAATGGACATCGCATGACAATCTTGCGCCGCTGGTTCACCGCCATCCTCCTCGCCTTGCTCTCCTGCACCGCCGCCACGGCCGCGCAGAAGGAGGAAAAGGTGGTGTACCACGTCAATGACGCCAGCAATGCCACGGCTGCGCTGAAAAATATTCGCAATCACCTGGACGCCAGCCCCAAAGCCACCATCGTGCTCGTCGCGCACGGCCCCGGCATCGATTTCCTGCTCGACGGCGCCACCGACAAGAACGGCACGCCGTATGACGCGGTGGTGCGCGAGCTGGTCCAGCGGGGCGTGAGCTTTCGCGTCTGTAATAACACCTTGCAAGGACGCAACATCGACCGCCAGCGCGTGCTGCCCGAAGCCGTCATCGTGCCCTCGGGCGTGGCCGAGCTGAGCCGCTTGCAGTGGCAGGAAGGCTATGCGTATATCAAGCCCTGAAGTCAGTGGGGGCGGGCAACGCTTACTGGATCTTGGCGATTGACACTTCCGTCGACTTGACCAGCGCGATGACCTCGCTGCCCACTTTCAGGTCCAGGTCTTTGATCGAGCGCGAGGTGATCACCGAAGTGACGATGCCGTGCGGCGTTTCCACGTCCACTTCGGACACCACGGGGCCAAAGATGATTTCCTTGATCTTGCCGCGAAACTGGTTGCGTACATTCACTTCTGAGATAGCCATGATGTTTCCTTTGTGCCCGTTATACGCCGTATGGCGCGACAGGGCCAGAGTACGGCGCGCGCACGCTTTTGACCACGAATCGATGCGCATATCGATATGCGCAAAGCGTGTGCCAGCGCTGGCGCAAGCATGGTATTCGCCTATACTTGGCTGCAACACCCTGGAGGTTTGCCATGCGTCCATTGCCCTTGCTGCTGCTGTTGCCCTCATTTGCCGTGCTGGCGGGCCCCATCGCGGCGCTGCAGCCGATGGCCTTCCTGGCCGGGCATTGCTGGAAGGGCGAATTTCCTGGTGGGAAGCAAACGGATGAGCACTGTTTCCAGTGGCTGTACGGCGGCCAGATGCTGCGCGACGTGCACACGGTGCGCAGTCCCGGCAAGCCCGACTACGTGGGCGAAACCACGTATTACCACGATGCCGCCGCAGGCAGGGTGGTCTTCCTGTACCTGGAAAACAGCGGTGGCTATAGCCGCGGCACGATGCTGCCGGCGGACGGAGGCCTCGACTTTCCCACCACGCAGTACGTGGGCGCCAGCGGCAAGGCGCTGACCTACCGCGTGCGCTGGACGCCATCGGGAAATGCCTATGAAGCGGCCAGCGAGATGCTGGTGGACGGGCGCTGGGCACCGCAATTCAAGCTGCTGATGCAGAAACAGTGACGATGTAGAGGCAATAAAAAAACCGGGACAAGTCCCGGTTTCTCGTTGATGCAGATCAGATTACTTCTGATAAATCTTGTCGAATTCGCCGCCGTCGTCAAAGTGTTTCTTTTGTGCCTGTTTCCAGCCGCCAAACACCTCATCGATGGTGAACAGGGTGATCGGTTTGAAGCTGGCTGCGTATTTCTTTGCTACCGCTGGCGAACGGGGGCGCAGATAGTGCTTGGCGACCAGTTCCTGGCCCGGTTCCGAATACAGGTATTGCAGGTAAGCCGTGGCTTCCTTGCGGATGCCGCGGCGGTCGACGACCTTGTCGACGACGGCCACCGGCGACTCGGCCAGGATGGAGATGCTTGGATACACCACTTCGAAGTTGTCGCCGAATTCGGCGCGCACCAGTTGCACTTCGTTTTCGAACGTTACCAGCACGTCGCCGATTTCGCGCTGCGTGAAGGTGGTGGTGGCGCCGCGGCCGCCGCCGTCGAGCACGGGCACGTTCTTGAACAGCTTGGTCACCAGGTCGCGCGCCTGCGCTTCGCTGCCGCCTTTTTTCACGGCATAGCCCCAGGCGGCCAGGTAGGTGTAGCGGCCGTTGCCCGAGGTTTTCGGGTTCGGCACGATGACCTTGATGCCGGGCTTGGCCAGATCGTCCCAATCCTTGATGTGTTTCGGGTTGCCTTTGCGCACCAGATATACCATGGTGGAATAGAACGGCGCCGCATTGTTCGGGAATTTCTTGGCCCAGTCGGCCACCACGAGGCCGCGGTCGACGAGGATATCGATGTCATTGGCCTGGTTCATGGTTACGACGGACGCTTCCAGGCCGTCGGCCACGGAGCGCGCCTGCTTGCTCGAACCGCCGTGCGATTGCTTGATGGTGATGGTTTCGCCCGTTTTGGCTTTCCAATCCGCAATAAATGCGGGATTCACATCCTTGAACAATTCGCGCATCACGTCGTACGAGGCGTTCAGCAAGACCACGGGTTCGGCGGCGGACACGCTCATGGGCAGGCTCATGGCGGCAGCGGAAGCGGCCAGGGCGCTGGCCAGGAACCAGCGGCGCGAGCGTTGGGTGAGTGTCGCTGCGGCAGTCGATACGGCGTTGGAATGGGTCATGTTGAACTCTTGTTGTGAGAATAGACAGACATAGTCTAAAATTCCGGCCGGAAAAGAAACGAATTTTTCGTAATATGCTTAGATACGATTCCCGTTTGCGCTAAAAAACAGATATCGATTTTTGGAAACATTCGTGGGCAAGGCGCGCATCAGCACTTAGTCTGCAAGCATGGCGCCATAGGCAAAACCAGCGCGTGGCGTGCGGCAAAAAACCCGATTGCGCCGCTTGGTGTATAGTCGAATCGCACGATACAGGGGTAAAACCGTCTGCATCGGCAACTGGAATATTTTGTGAGCGTACATGAGTCTTGAAATTCGTATTGCAACATCGACCGACGCTTTCGAGGCGTGCAACGTATTACGACGCTCCATCGTCGAATGCTGCAGCCTCGATCATCGGGACGATCCGGCCATCCTGGAAGCCTGGCTGGGCAATAAAACACCGCAGATGGTGGCGTGCTGGTTTGCGTCGCCCACCAATTTTTCGCTGGTCGCAGTCGAGCAGGGCGCCGTCGTCGGCGTCGGCTTGCTGACGCGCGCCGGCAAGCTGGCCCTGTGCTATCTGCTGCCCGAGGCGCAAGGCCGCGGCGCCGGCAAGGCGCTGGTGGAGCAGCTGGAAGCGCAGGCGCGCGAGTGGGGCATCAAGGCCCTGCAACTGCACAGCACGGCCAGCAGCCAGGCCTTTTTCGTCAAGCAGGGCTACATCGAGGCGGGCAATGTGCGTTCGCCGTATGGCGTGGAAACGATTTTTTGCTGGAAACAGATTGACCCCGCAGGCATCGCCAGCGGCGACCCCAAGCGCAAGCGCTTCTGCAACTGCAATTCGGCCTGACGGCCCGCCAGCATTTCAGCCCGTCCATCCGGCGGCGGGCCTTTCCCTCCATTTGAATATTTCCCTTTAGTTTCCCTTCAGTAGCTGATCTGGATATACACGTCTTGCGGCGCGGCATCGTTTGCCGGCAGCAAGGTGCCGCCGCCAAACAGTTTCAGTTCGCCGGGCGCGAACGCCAGCCAGTCCTCGTTTTGCGTCAGCGGATGCGTGGCGATGACGGCGATGCGGTCGTCCAGGTGGTTGTGCTGGCGAAAATCGATGCTGCGCTCGCAGTCGATCAGCTGCGCCACGGAAAACGGGTATTCGCGGATCACATAGTGCAGATGCGTGGAACAGTGGGCAAACAGCAGTTCGCCGTCCGACAGGATGAAATTGAAGGTGCCGTGCGCGGCGATGTCCTTGGCGACCTCGGCGATGGCGGCGCGCAGGGCGGCGCGCGCGGGCTCACCGGCGGGAAACTGTGTGCGCAAGCGGGCCAGCAGGTGGCAGAACGCCTGTTCGCTGTCCGTGTCGCCGCTGGCCTGGTAATGCGCATTGGCGGGCGCGCGCCACGTTTTGAGATCGCCATTGTGGGCGAAGGACCAGGTCTTGCCCCACAGTTCGCGGGCGAACGGGTGCGTGTTTTCCGGTGCGATGCGGCCCTGCGTGGCCTTGCGGATGTGCGCGACGATGTTTTTCGCCTTCACGGGATGTTGCTGCACCTGGGCGGCCAGCGGCGAATCGATGGCCGCCAGGTGATCGGTCAGCAAAGTGCAGCCGCTACCGGAATGATAGGCAATGCCCCAGCCGTCGCGGTGCTCGTCCGTGCGGCCGCCCCGCTCGGCAAAGCCGGCAAAGGAAAATCCCAGCGCGGCCGGCTTGCTGCTGTTCATTGCGAGTAACTGGCACATGGCGGCCCTTCCTGGTGGTATCGGTACACGCCCACAGTAAGGGCCGGGGCAGGGCGCTGGAACGAATGTTTCCGACTATCGATATGCGCCGTCCGTTGTGTCGTCCATATTTGCTGCGCGCATATCAAATGGCGAAACCATTCGTTCTCCTTTGGTTGGCGCTGCCTTACTCTGCACACTTTGGCGCCGTCGTCCCCATGCGGGACGCCGGCGCAGTCCGATGAAGGAGCACGTATGCCATTTCCCGTCCTGAAGAACTACCTGGCCCGCCTGTCGCACCAAACCCAGGCCGGCACCAGCGTCTGGCTCGACGGCGAAGGCAGGGCGCTGGGGCGCTTCTTCAATTGCACCATGACCAGCGCCTTCCAGCCGCTGCGCGAACTCGACAGCGGCAAGCTGGTGGCGTTCGAGGGACTGGCGCGCAGCGTGTCGAAGGCGGACGAGGGCTTGTCGCTGTGGCGTTTGCTGGACCACGCGGCCAGCGACGACGAATCCGTGGAGTTGGACCGGCTGTGCCGCATGCTGCACGCCATTAATTTCTTTCGCCAGAGCGAAGCGGAGCAGTCGGACCTGTACCTGAACGTGCATGACCGCCTGCTCAGCGCCGTCAGCAGCAACCATGGCCACGCCTTCCAGCGCATCCTCGACGCGTTGGGCTTGCCCATCGAGCGCATCGTGCTGCAATTGCCGGCGGTGACGCCGAACCAGGGCTGGCTGCTCAATTACGTGGCCGACAATTACCGGCGCAACGGTTTCCGCCTGGCCATCAACGTGGCCAGCGTGCACGAGGCCACGGGCATGCTGGAGCGCTTGCACCCGCATGCGTTCAAGCTCGACGCGGGCAACCTCAGCGACGAGCAAGCCGTCGCCAGCTTCGTCACCGTGTGCCATGCGGCGAAGATACGCGTCATTTTCAAGCGCCTCGACACGCCGGCGGCGCTGGCCGCGCTGCAGCGCATCGCCGCCGTCACGGGCTTGCCCATCGTGGCCCAGGGCTATTTATTGGACAAGCCCCTGACGGCGCTGGCGCAGGCAAATCGGGACGTCGCGGCCAGTGCGGCCGCCGTGTAGGATGCCGAATCCTGAAATGAGGGCGGCACGATAGGCATTGAGGGTTTTTCTTCGCAGCACAATACGCTATAGTATTCCCATCGTTACATTGGACTGACTATGGCATCGCGCAGAAATTTTCTACATCATGGTATGGGCCTGGCCGCGCTGGGCCTGGTAGCCACCCCACTCATCGGCTGCGCCTCGCGCACGGCCGCTCCCGCGTCGGCTTCGGCCAGCGCCAAGCCGCGTGCGCCGCGCACGGGCGTGCCGCCCCAGCCGACGCAACTGGCCAGCGTCGACCGCTCGATCACCTCGCAGTCGCGCCAGGCGATCACGGAGATGGAGCCGCCTCCCGACATCTTCGACGCGCAGGCGCTGGACCTGGAATTCTGGCTCAAGCCCCGCACCCTGGAAGTGGTGCGCCCGGCCAGCAATGAAAAGGCGAAACTGCTGTACTGGAAGGATGGCGAAGTCATCGATTCGGCCTACCAGGAACTGTGCCACTTGCTGCGCGACGTGAACGGCAAGAAGACGGCGCCCATCGACCCGAAACTGCTGGAAACCCTGTGGGGCACGCAAGCGTTCGTGGCCCGCTACGGCATCGAGCAGCCGCTGGAAATCCTGTCGGGCTACCGCACGGCCGAGTCGAACGGCAAGCTGCGCGAAGCGGGCGTGCCGGCCGCGCGCCAGTCGCTGCACATCTCGGGCCGCGCCGCCGACATCCGCGTGGCGAATCTGAACGCAGAAGTGCTCGGTTCGCTCGTGCGCAGCTTCAAGCAGGGCGGCGTGGGCTTCTATTACCGCTCGGGACCCCGTGGCGGCTGGATCCATGCGGATACGGGATTGCAGCGCGTCTGGAAAGGCTGAGGCTTTCTAATCGTAGTGATACGGCGGCTCCGGCACGCTATCGGTGCTGGTGCGCCGCCATTCATCGAAATTCACGGGGCGTTCCCAGTAAATGCGCCAGCCCAGGCGCTGGCTGGCTTGCGCTTCGGGATGCTCGCGCAGATAGCCGTCGATAAAGCGGGTAAACTCCGAGACATAGCCGCCGCGGCGGTAGGGAAGTGGACGAGTCATGGCCCCTCCTGCTATCGAGATTTCTGCCATTCTATCGCCGGCGGCAGGAACGCGTCGCCCGTTTCCAGCTTCCCACGCTTCCCATTTCCCCTTCCCATGAAACTGTCCAGCCATAACATCGAACTGTTCCTGGCCGTCGTTGACGGCGGCTCGTTCTCGGCTGCCGCGCGCGCCTTGCGCCGGGCGCCGTCGGCCGTCAGCATGGCGATGGCCAACATCGAGGCGGAACTGGGTATCGCCCTGTTCGACCGGGGCGCGCGCGAAGCCGTGCCCACGCCGGCCGCGATGGCGCTGCTGCCCCACGCGCGCTTGATCGCCGAGCAGCTGAAGCAGTTGCACCTGCATGTGCAGGAATTGTCGCAGGGGCTGGAAAGCCGTATTTCGCTCGGTATTGCGGCCGAACTCGACCATGCGCCTTTTCTCGCCGCCGTGCGCGCGCTGTCGCAGCGCCATCCGCTGCTCGACATCGAGGTGCTGACGGCGCCGCAGGACGATGTGCTCGACATGCTGCACCGGGGCCGCATCAGCGCCTGCATGGCCTTTGCCGGCGGGCGCATCAACCACGAGGAACAGTTCCAGCTGGTGGGCAGCGATGCCTTGCTGGCGATTATTTCCACCCAGCATCCACCCGACGTGGCGGGCCGGCCCCTGTATATCGAGGAATTGGTGAATTTGCGCCAGATTATCGTGGCCAGCCGCGAACTCGACCTGGCCGATGCGCGCCCCGTGGTGGGGCTGTCCTACTGGCGCACCGACAGTTTGCCGATGGCGCTGGCGATGGTGGAGGCGGGACTGGGCTGGGGCAACTTTGCCGCCTCGGCCATCAAGGAATCGCTGGCGGCAGGGCGGGTGCGCTGCGTGGCGTTCAAGAATACGGGCAATGGCCTGGTCGTGCCCATCCACCTGGTGTGGATGAAGGACCGGCCGCTGGGCATGGCGGCGCGGTCCTTTCTTCAGTTGCTCAGCGAAGCGGCCTGAGCATCATTGGGCTCTTCCTTCGGCTGTTGCGCCGACAGGGGCACGCCGAACAGGCCGTCGAAGAAGTAATTGAAGATGAAGCTGTAGCAGGGGATGATCAGCATCAGCGCGAAGTCCAGCACGAACGCTTGCCACAGGCTGATGTCGAGCCACCAGGCGATCAGCGGGATCAGGTAGATGACAAGCGTGATCTGGAAGCCGATCGCATGCAGGATGCGGCGCCAGACGGTGCGCGTGCGCGATACTTGCCGGATTTCCCAGTATTCGAACGCCGTGTTGTAGAGCAGGTTCCAGATCACGGCGATGGTGGTGATCATGATGGCCAGCGGACCCGTGCTGGTGGGCGACTCGCCTGAAAGGAGGGTCAGCCAGGCCGTGGAAATGGCCATGCCGATGATTTCAAAGGCGGTGACGTAGACGATTTTGCGTTTGATGCCTTGCATGTAAAACCTGTAAAGAAGAGATGGCGTGTATTTTAAGTCAGTCATGCTGATGCTAAAAGTTGATGGCTATCAGTTTTTCTGATGGGTGTGGCGTGGAATTACCATGCTTGCCGCGAACGAGGGATAATGGCGGCTGGCGGGCAAGCGCTCCCCTGCATCACGGCAGCACATCACCGCAGTACATCACCGCAGAAAAGGTCAACGAGCATGCAAGGCGCAGCAGACAGCAACATTCCCGATATCCCGGATTCCCCCGCCAGCGCGGACGAACGTCCCCGTTTCCGCCCCCGTCCGTGGGAGCACCTGGAAACGCCATACGACGTGGAAGTGTGGATCGAGGAACATAATCGCAGCATGCAGGACAATATCCGCGCCACGGAAACGGGCGTGGGCATCTGCTTTACCCTGGCCGAAGGGGGCGACATCTATATGCAGACGAGCGCCGACGGCGCCGTCGTGCTCGACGTGACGCCGGACGCGGCGTGGGTGTCTCCCCTGATCAGCGCCGCCACGGGCTGCGAGACACCCGCCTCGTCCTTGTGGATATTGCCTGACGATAAGCTGATCCAGCTGATCGTGGGGCTATCGAGCCTGGTGGCCAGCACCTTGCTGGTGGTGGGCCATGATTTCGGCTTACGCCGTCACCGCATGGGCCGCTGAATCGTATCCACTGCAGTGAGGCGGGCGGCCATGCCCCTTGTCCGGCTCCGCTTTGCGCTGTATGATGCGGGCGTTGCAAAATATGCCATGCCGCGCCAGGTATGCCTTCCGTCTACATTCCGATGAAAAGCCTGTGATGCATAATGACAAACTGGACCTCCGCAACATCAGCCTGGTGTGCGTGGAAACGCGTTATCCCGACTTGGCCAGCTTTGCCATCGAGCGTTGCCTGGCCGGCGCCGATTTCAAGGAGTGTTTGCTGTTCACGTCCCGCCTGCATGATTTGCCCCCGCATATACGCCAGGTACTGATCGCCCCCATCGAGAGCGTGGAGGCGTATTCGGCATTCATGGTGCATGAGCTGAGCACCCATTTCAGCGGCACACATGTGCTCATCATGCAGTGGGACAGTTTCATTGTGGATGCGCGCCAATGGCAGAACGCTTTCCTGGACTGCGATTACATAGGCGCACCGTGGTCGCATCGCCCTGTGGCCGTCGGTAATGGCGGCTTTTCCTTGCGATCGCGGCGTCTGTACGAGGTCTTGCCTCAGCTGGCCATCACGCAAGTCCATCCCGAGGACTATGCGATCTGTGAGTTGCATGGCGAGCGGTTGCGCGACGATTTTGGCGTGCGCTTTGCCGATGCCGGTCTGGCCTCCAACTTTGCGTTTGAATGTGTGGACCCCACCGGCCCCACGTTCGGTTTCCATGGGTTTTTCAACTTTGGCCGGGTGCTGGACGATGTGGCGCTGCGCGATTACCTGCTCCTGTGCGACGATGCCATCATGCATGCGTCCGCCGTGCGCAGGTTGATCAAGCAGTTGTATGGTTCCGGCCGCTATCGGATGGCGACCCACGTATTGCGCCGGCGTCTCAACGGTGGCGCAGCCATGTTCGCCGACGCCTGCCTGCTTGCCTTGCGCGCTGGCTGGCATGCGCTCACGCGCGGCCGCTCGCGCGCCGCAGCGCTGCCGGCGCAGCTGTCCTGACGGCCCCTGCCTGTGGTGAATGTGGCATATGGGCAGGCATGGCTCGACACTGCGCGTGACGCGTGCTAGTCTCGCTACTGCACCCACCTGTTTGCCAGGGCGGCCGTGCAAAGGACAGCCATGGATACAGCACCGCAAGCGGTACCTGCTCTGGATTCCTCCCCGCTCGGCCGCGACGGCGTGCCGCGGCATGTCGCGCCCCTGCTTGACGATGGCGTCTTCAGTCCGGAACGGATGAAGGCCGAACGCGAACAAGCTTATTTCAACGATTTATACCTGCTCGCGCCTGTTGCCTATTTCGTGCTCGGTCTCGATGGCGTGATCCTGCAGGTCAACCTGGTGGCGGCGGAACTGTTCGGCCTGGCGCGGGGGCATCCCGGCCACGTGCTGTTCCGCTCCTATGTGCACGAGGCGTTCCGCCACGATTACGACCAGTTCGTGCAGCGCGTGCTCAACAGTAGCGAGCCCGAGCGTATCCAGCTGCAGGTGCAGCTGCCGCCGCCGCGTCCCGGCGCGCGCGAGGCCGGCTTGCCCGTCAGCCTGCTGGGCAGCGCCGATCCGAACGGCCAGGCGCTGCGCCTGGTGCTGGAGCAGGCCGAAGGCAAGCTGGCCGCGCTCGAACGCAGCGAAGAGCGTTTCCGACGCATCGTGCACAGCGCCGAGGAGGGCATCTGGGAAATCGATGCGCAGGCGCTGACGAGCTTTGTCAATCCGAAGATGGCGCAGATGCTCGATTGCCAGATCGAGGATATGCTGGGCCAGCCGCTGGCCGCCTTCATGGATGAGGAGGGGCGCGCCATCCTGGAGCGCAACATTGCGCGGCGGCAGGACGGCATCGTCGAGCGCCACGAATTCAAGTTCCTGCGGCGTGACGGCAGCACCCTGTGGGCCACCCTGGCCACCAATCCCATCTTCGACTCCGCCGGCACCTACCTGGGCGCGCTGGCGCTGGTCAGCGACATCACGGCGCAGCGCGCGGCGTCCGAGCGCATCTGGCGGCAAGCCAATTTCGACCAGCTGACAGGCTTGCCGAACCGCCACATGTTTCTCGACCGCTTGCAGCACGAGGCGGCCCATGCCAAACGCGAAGGCGCTTGCCTGGCCCTGCTGTTCATCGACCTCGACCATTTCAAGCAGGTGAATGACCGCCTCGGTCACGAGAAGGGCGACATGCTGCTGCGCCAGGCGGCGCACCGCATCAGCGAGCGCGTGCGCGCCACCGATACGGTGGCACGCCTGGGCGGCGACGAATTCACCGTCATCCTGGCCGGCGTGGGGCAGCTGGGCGGCATCGAGCGCGTGCTGCAGGAACTGACGGCCGCGCTGGCCCTGCCGTTCATGCTCGACGGCGACACGGCGCAAGTGTCGGCCAGTGTGGGCGTGGCCCTGTATCCGGCCGACGCCGAGGCGCCGGACACCTTGCTGCGGCATGCGGACCAGGCCATGTACGCGGCCAAGAGTGCGGGGCGCAACGGCTACAGCTATTTCACGCCGGCCTTGCAGCAGGCGGCCGAATTGCGCCGCAGCACGGTGCGCGAGATGCGCCTGGCGCTGGCGCAGGACCAGTTCGAAGTGCATTACCAGCCCATCGTCCGCCTGCGCGATGGCGCCATCGAGCGGGCCGAGGCGCTGCTGCGCTGGCGACATCCGCTGCGCGGCTTGCTGGTGCCCGCCGATTTCATCGCCTTTGCCGAGGCGAACGGTCTGATCATCGATATCGGCGAATGGGTGTTTCGCCAGGTCGTGCGCCAGGCGCGGAAGTGGCAGGACGAACATGGCGCTCCGTTCCAGATCAGCATCAACAAGTCGGCCATGGAATTTCGCTGCGACGCCGCGCTGTACCAGGACTGGGGCGGGCATCTGGCGCGCCAGGGGCTGGCGCCGGGCGCCATCGTCATCGAGACGAGGGAAGCGGTGCTGCTCGACGAGGGGCGCCAGGTGGTCGACCGGCTGCGCCAGTTCCGCGCCATGGGCCTGGCCCTGGCGCTCGATGATTTCGGCAGCGGCCAGGTGTCGCTCGCGTGCATCAAGAAGGCCGACATCGATTTTCTCAAGATCGGCCGTTCCCTGGTTGGCGAGCTGGGGCACGATGGCGACGGGCAGGGCCTGTGCGAGGCGATCATCGCGCTGGCGCAGCGGCTGGGGCTGAAAGTCGTGGCCGAAGGCGTGGAGACGGCGTCGCAGCGCGACCTGCTGCGCGCCGCCGGGTGCGACTATGCGCAAGGGTACTTTTTTTCGCGCGCGTTGCCGGCGGGACAGATGGACCGCCTGCTGGCGTCTCAGCCGGCGGCCTGAAGCGTTTCCTGCGCCTGCCCGGCGCCTTCCATCAGCTCTTCCACGGCGGCCAGCGTCTCGGCGGCGCTGACCGAGGCCAGCGTCAGGCCCGGCGCCAGAATGACGCGGTAATGGCGGCTGGCCGGATAGAACCAGCGGTAGTTGTCGGTGCGGATGTAGTAGCCGACGATTTTCTTGTCGTACGCCGAGGCGATGTGGATCACCGACGTGTCGGGCGACAGCACCAGTTCGCAGCGGCGGATCAGGGCCGCCAGCTCCAGGATGTGGCCCGTGGGTGGCGCGCTCATCACGTTGGCATGGCCGGCGCCGCGCACGATCTCGGCGGCGCGCGCCTCGGTGCCCGGCGCGGCGATCACCAGCAGCGCATGGCGCGGATAGCGTGCCGCCAGGGCCGCGCAGCAGCACTGGGCGTCGGCCACGCTGACCGTGCGCTGCGCATTGCTGCCCTGGAAATTGAGGCAGAACAAGCCTTCATGTGTACGCAGCAAGGTGTCGCAGGCGGCGTCGACCCGTGCCGCGTGCGCGTCCACGCCGAACAGTTCATAGCGCATATCGATGCCGCGCAAGCCAAATTGTTCGAACGTGGCGAAAAAGCTGTGCAGGATGTGGCGGCTGCGGTCGCAGGGCACGGTATGGTCAAACATGCCCAGCTTCGCCGTCGAGGTGCCGTACTTGGGAATGGCAAAGCCCGTCAGATAGCGTGCACCCAGCCATTTGATACGCAGCAGCAGGGGAATCGAAAAGCGGTTGTAGGGATTGAAGATGACGTCGTAGCGGCGCCGGCGCAGCTCGGCGATGGTGGTGCGCAAGTCGCGCAGCAGCGGCTGCTTGTCCCAGATCAGGATCTCGTTCACATGCGGGTTGTCGGCGATGACATCGCGGTTGGCGCTGCTGGCGGCCACGTCGATCTGCCAGTGCGGATAGTTTTTCTTCAGCTCGCGCAGCAGGGCCGAGGTGACGATCATGTCGCCGATCTTGTCGTTGCGCAAAATCAGTACCTTGCGCACCTTGGCGATATCGAGGGGCTGCTTGCCGGATTTGCCCAGCAGGGCATAACTGATCAGCCGGGCGGCGGTTTTTATCAAGGAAACTCCGGAAGTAGATGGCGACAGCAGCATCTTACGGATTGGCTATGTCACCGTCAAATGTGGGAACTCGCCCAATGTTGCCTTCAATAATGTTTCTGGGGAGCGGATGCGCCCGGCGTCCAGTATCCAGCGCCACCCCAGGTAATTCGGCAGATAACGGCTGGCCACGCCATGGAAGATGCGCAGCCAGCCGCGCAAGCGGCTGTGATACGCGTTGACGTTCTGCACGTGGGCGGCGCCCTGCGCGCGGATGCCGGCACGCACATTGACGGCCTGGTGACTGATGCCCGCTTCACGCGCGAAGGCGCGATAGGCAGCATGGTCGTCGGTGACCAGCAAGATGTCCTTGTCGATCACCGGAGGCAGGCAAGCATGTAGCTGCGCCTTGGTCAGCACCCCTTTTCCCGCGACGAAATCGCGGGTTTGTCCCGTGCGGTCGCGCGCCACCAGGATGCAGACTTGTTCACTGGAAATGCCGCGCTTGTGGGCATGGCCGCCACGGCGGCGCGCCGGACGCGTCAGATGCCGCGCGCCCTTTTCCGACTCCAGCACATACAGCTCGTCCGCTTCGGCGATGCCATGCAGGCAATGGGGCCGGTCCGTCTTGGCCAGACTTAAAAACCGGTGGCGCCAGCGAAAGGCGGTGTTGCGGTGCACGCCCAGCTGGCTTGCTGCCTTGCGCACGGAAGCCGACTGGAGCAGGCAACCAGCGTAGTCGAGCCACAAGGTCTTGTGGCGCAAGCGGGCCAGCGGCGTGCCGGTGAGCGCATTGAAGGTGCGCCCGCACGGTACGCAACGGTAGCGCTGCAGTCCGTGCGCATGACCGTGCCGGTGCGCATGGCTGCTGTTGCAGGCGGGACAGTGCAATCGCTGCCGGGCCACGCTTTCGACCAGTGCCACGGCGGCGTTCCGCGATCCTGCCCCGCGCAGCAGAGCAGTGCTCGCCAGACGCTGGCGACGGCTCAGTGCGGCGAACTGGGTGATGAAGGTTTTCCATTCGGCTGGCTGCATGGAAGGCTCCCGTTTGTCTGATAGGTATAGTCAGACAGCCGGGGCTGGGGAAGATTCCTTGAGTTCCCCTATTTGTCGGGGACAGAGCCTACGGATTTCCACCATCCTGAGCTAGGGGGCGTGCCCCATTATTGCCGCGTGCGCCAGGGCGGCGCACGCGCAGGGAGCGATTATTCGAGGCCCAGCAGGGCGACGACTCTCTCGCGGCTGATGCCGACCAATGCCGAGCTGATCGCCAGTAGCGATTCATAGCCGGGCTCGCTGGCCTTTTGCGTGAAGTTTTCCGCCAGGGTATCCATGCTGACATGCACCTGCACCGGTTGCGCTCGGGCAACTCGTCCCGTCGCTTGCGCCAGGGCCAGGCTGACGGAGCTGCGCGCCGCCTGCAACTGCGCCAGCGCCTGCACCACTTGCTGCAAGGTGGCGCGCAGGGCTTCCACGTCGCCGGTATGCCATTCTTCCGGCGCGATGGCGGCCGGTTCCGCATCCGTGCGCACGCGGCTCATCTGGCCGGTCGGATAGCGGATGCCGCTGCCGCGCACGGACAGGCTGTCGCGCACGTTGGCCCAGGCCGCCTCCGACGTGCTGAACACCAGTTCGCCATTCTCACCCAGTTTGACGCCGATACCCGATGGCATCAAGGCGCGGTCGAAGCGCGAGACGATTTCGTTCGCGCTCAGGCCAGGTTCGATATTGACCGAGCGCAATGCCTGGTTCGCGCCGCCGACGGAAAACGCCAGCACTTCCTGCGGGCCTTCCTGCAGGCTGGCCATGGTCAGGCCGCGGATGCTGAAGTTTTGCTGTGCCGCGCGCGGGCTGGTATAGCTGAGCTGTGCGTCGAGCGTGCCGCCCGAGGCGCTGGCGCGCTGGCGCCAGGTATTGCTGAACTGGCGTACTCTCGCTTCGACTTGCCCTTCGCGGCCCTGGCGCGCGGCCAGCTTGGCCGCCAGCTCGCTTTTCAGCGCTTGCAACTGGCTGCTGCTGCGTTCCAGGTAGTCGAGCGTTTGCTGCGCGTTGGAAATCTCCCCCTGCAGCTGGTGATCCCAGTTGCTCAGGCCGCGTTGCAGGCTCGCCGTCGACCTCTTCGCCGCCGGCGCATCGCTGCGCGCGCTGGCGCTGCCGTTGATGGCGGCGGACGCGTCATCGACGACGCGGGCTGTGCCGGCGCCTTTGGCATTGACGCCGGAAGAGGAGGGAGTCTGAACGATTTGCATGATGGTCAGAGAAGATCAAACAGGGAAATGGTGCCAACCTTGGCGTATGCCTTGTATGTTGCCTGCAGGGCTGTCTGGTAGCCGGTCAGTTCGATGGCCGCCGCGCCCATGTCGGTCTTTTTCAGGTCCAGCAGGGCCGAATCGTTCGACAGCGAGACATTGGCCAGGTTGCCGGACAAGGTGGACAGAATGTTCTGCGCGCCGCCGAAGATGGCGATCTTGCCCGAGAGCAGATCCATGCCGTCATCCGTGCCATTCAGGCCTGCGCCCACCACGGCCCGCACGGCCGGGTCGTTCGGGCTGACGCCCGGCGTGCCGAGGGTGGTGATGACCTGGTCGATCTTGTTGAGCCATACTTCCAGATTCTTCACGTCGACGTTGGCCGCCTGCGTCACGCCATTGCCCACCACCACGGTCTGCGTGTCGGTATTGCCGATGTAGCTGTAGCGCGAACCGGCAGCCGCTGTCGCGTCGTACTTGATCGCCGGCTGGTCGGTGGCGGTGCCGGAAAACATGTAGCGGCCTTCCTGGTCCTTCAGGTTGGCCGTGTACAGCACGCTGTCGCGCATGGCGACCAGCGATTGCGTCATCGCATTCAGGTCGTCGGGGGCGTTGCTGCCGTCGGCCGCCCACACGAGCAGGTCGCGCGCCTGGCCCATGTCGGTAACCATGCTCGACAGGTAGTTTTCGTTTTTCAGCAGGCGCACTTTGACTGTGGCGATATTGTCCTGGTACTGGGTGACCATGGCTTGCTCGCGCGTCAGGCGCGAAATGCGCACGTTGCCGATCGGGTCATCCGACGGCAGCTGGATGCGCAAGCCCGAGGCCATCTGCTGGGTCAGGTAATTGATGCGTTCTTGATTTTGCTGAAGAGAAATATTAATCAGCGATTGGTACTGGCTACTGGCAACACGCATGATCTTCTCCTTAACCCATCATTTGCAAAGTGGCGTCAAACAAGGTATTCGCCACGGAAATGACTTTCATGTTTGCCTGGTACATATTCTGAAATTCGACCAGGTTCATCGCTTCTTCGTCCTTGTTCACGCCGCTCGTGGATTTCCAGTCGTCGATCGCTTGCGCGCGCACCGTGCTGGCCGTCTTCAGCAAGGCCTGGTTCTGCTGGCTGTAGATCGCCAGCTTGCCGACCAGCTGCGTGTCCGCGTCGCTCATCAGGACGGAACCCACCCAGCTGACGTTGATCGGTTGATTCTTGATGTCGATCAATTTCTGCAAGTTGCCGCTGTCGCCGGCCTGGCCCGTCAGCGACAGGGCCAGGTCCTTGGCGTTGAAGCCAGGGGTAATGCTCAGCTTGCCATTCGCGTAGGCCAGCAGGGGACCGCCGGCCGTGCCGGCCATGGTTGTTCCCAGCGCCAGTTGCGCGTTGACCTTGCTGGTCAACTGGGTGGCCATGTCCTGCAGCGACTGCTGCAGCGGTTTCAGGGTATTTTTTTCGAATTCGCCCAGGCCGCCCATCTGGCCGCCGATGGCGACCAGATCGAGCGTGTACGAGGACTTGGCGAAATCGAGGCTCAGCGTCTGATCGCCCGTGTTCGTCATGGTGCTGCTCAGGGTGCCGGCCAGGCTGCCGATGACCAGCGGCTGGCCCGACTTCAGCGAGACATTGCGCGAGCCGTCCGGCTGGTCGAGCACATCGATGCCCATTTGCGAGGCCAGGCCATCGATCAGCTGGTCGCGCGCATCCATCAGCGACGACACGTTCGTGCCCGACGCCGTGGAGGTGCTGATACGCTGGTTCAACGCGGCGATATTGGCCAGGGTGGTATTCGCTTGCGGCACAATCGCCGCCCGTTGTTGCTGGACCGACAGCAACTGGTTGCCCATGACGGTGCTGATGCTGTTGAAGCGCTGCGCCATGGCATCGGCGGAAGTGACGATCTGCTGGCGCAGCGGCGTCGACGTCGGGTCGACGGCGGCCGCGTTCAGGGCCTTGAAGAAACCGTCGATGCCATTGCTGATGCTCGACGCATCGTCGCCCATCACGCGTTCGAGCTGGGTCAGGTAAGGCTGGGTCTGCGAGCGGGCGCCCTGGTCGGACGCGGCACGCCACATTTGCTGGCTCTTATAAGCATCGGCAAAACGCAGCAAGGCGGACACTTCCACGCCATTGCCGGCCGAACGCACGCCGGCGGTGGCGCCAAGCGATGACAGCAGCACACCCTGGCGCGTGTAGCCCGCCGTTTGCAGGTTGGCGATGTTCTGGCTGGCCGCATTGAGTGCGGCCTGGGCGGCGATGCTGCCTGACAATGCATTGCTGATGATGCTCATTGGGCAAGTTTCTTTCGTGAAGAGTGTGGCGCGTGCGGGTGGGCAGGCACTGAATCGTTGTTACCTTGTACAGGCGACGCTTCAGACGGATTTATTAAGCGGCGCCGCAATATTGTCGGTCTTGACAGCGCCACGGGCTGTCACCGGGGCGCCGGCAGGCGGCAGCAGCTGGCGCAGAATGGCGTCGGCGATGCCGAAGGCGCGCTGGCCGGCCATCTTGTCGGCCACCAGGTTATCAGCCATTTCCAGCATGTCGCTGTTGACCGGGTCCTTGAAGACGCTGTCTTCGCCCGCCATCTCGCGCGTGCCCGAACGCATCTGGCGCAGCATGTGCGAGATGAAGAAGGCTTCGAACTTGACGGCCGCCTCGGTGGCCTTGGCCGCATAACGGGGATCGGCCGGCGTGGCCGCGGCGGGCGTCTTGTCGTCGAGGGCCGAGGGCAGGGCGCCGCTGCTGTCGTTGATATTCATCATATGACCACCAGTTCGCCTTCGATGGCGCCGGCCTGGTCCAGGGCTTGCAAAATTGCCATGATGTCGTCGGGCGAGGCGCCCAGGCTGTTGACCACGTCGATAATCGACTGCAGCTTCGCACCGGCCGGCCATTTGAACATATTGCCATTGCCCTGGTCGACGGACACTTTCGACTGCGGCGTAACGGTGGTCTGGCCGCGGCCGAACGGCGCCGGCTGGCTGACGGCCGAACTTTCGGAAATGACGACCTTGAGCGAGCCGTGCGTGACGGCGGCCGCCTTGACGCGCAAGCCTTCGGCGATGACCACGGTGCCGGTGCGCGAATTGAAGACCACTTTCGGCGTATCGACGCCGACATCGACGGAGAGCGCTTCGAGCTTGGCCATGAAGGCCACGCGCTGGGTCGGGTTTTCCGGCGCCAGTACTTCCACGCTGGTGGCGTCGCGCGTGGTGGCGACGGCGCCAAAGCGGCGGTTGACGGCTTCGACGATATTGATGGCCGTCTCGAAATGCGGGTGGCGCAAGTTCAGGGTGACGGTCGGCTTGGTCGAGAAATCGCTGAGGATTTCGCGTTCGATGTTGGCGCCGTTGGGAATGCGGCCTGAGGTCGGCGTGTTGACGGTGACGGACGAGCCGCTCTTGCCGGTGGCGTTCAAGCCGCCGACGACGACGTTGCCTTGTGCCAACGCATACGTTTCATTGTCGGCCGCGCGCAATTGCGTCAGCAACAAGGTGCCGCCGCGCAAGCTCTTCGCATCGCCCAGGGACGACACGGTGACATCGATGGCCTGGCCACGGCGGTATCCTGGAGGAAACACGGCACTGACCATGACGGTGGCGACGTTCTTGCTTTTTGCTTCGGCGCCGTCGGGCATCTTCACGCCGAATTGCTTGAGCATGTTGACCACGGACTGGCTGGAAAACTTCACCTGGGTGGTGTCGCCGCTGCCGTTCAGGCCCACGACGAGGCCGTAGCCGACCAGCGGGTTGTCGCGCACGCCCTCGATACTGACCAGGTTGCGCAGCACTTGCGCGGCGCTGGCGGGCAGGGCAAAGCCGGAGAGCGCGGCCAGCATGGCTGCCAGGGGCAGGGCGGAACGAAATTTCATGAGCTCACCTTAAAACGGCATCCATGGGCCGACGAAGAAGCGCGTCAGCCAGCCTGGTGTATTGGCTTCGGCCAGGGTGCCCTGGCCGGAATAGGCGATCTGTGCATTGGCGATGCGCAGGGACGAGACCTGGTTGTTCGAATCGATGTCGGCCGCGCGCAGGTAGCCGCGCAGGCGCACGAATTCCTCGCCCTGGTTCAGGGTCAGCGTTTTCTCGCCCTGCACGCGCAGCAAGCCGTTCGGCAGCACTTCCTGCACGATCACGGTGATGGCGCCGGACAGCGCATTTTGCTGCGTGCTGGTCGAGTCGCCGGCGAAGTTGCGGTCGGCCGACAGGTCGATGCCCGTCTTGGGGAAGGTCTTGCCGAGGATGTTGGCCGCATTCACGCCGACGGACGAACCCTTGTTGAACGAGGTGCCGGCCTTCTTGCTCGCTTGCGTGGTTTCCTGCAGGGCCACCGTGACGACGTCGCCGACGCGGAAGGCGCGGCTGTCCGAGATCAGGTCCAGGCCCGCGTCGGGATTGAAAACGCCGCCGCCCACGCCGCCGCGCGCAGCGCTGCGCGGCGCCACGGGCAGCGGCGTATCGGAAAAGCTGGGCGCCACCGGCGCGGCCGGCTGGCTGGCGCAACCGGCCATCAACACCAGCAGCATGGCTGCCGTGGCTTTCATGGCGATTGTCATCAGCGTGCCGCTTGCGCCAGGTATTGCAGCATATTGTCGGCGGCCGACAGCACCTTGGTGTTCATTTCATAGGTGCGCTGGGCAGCGATCATGTCGACCATCTCTTCGACCACCTGCACGTTCGAGCCTTCCAGCGCGAACTGTTTCAGCTTGCCCAGTGCGCCTTCGCCGGGACGGCCTTCCGTCGGCGTGCCGCTCGATGCCGTTTCCTGGAACAGGTTTTCGCCCAGTGCCAGCAGGCCCGTCGGGTTGACGAAGCTGGTCAGGTTCAGCTGGCCCAGCTGGGTGCCGTTGACATTGCCCGGCACGGTGGCCGTGACCATGCCGTTTTCACCGATGGTGATCGCCGTCGCATTGTTCGGCACGGTGATCTGCGGCACCAGCGGCAAGCCCTGGGCATTGACCATCACGCCGTTTTCATTGATGCCGAGCTGGCCGGCGCGCGTGTAGGCCGCTTCGCCATTCGGGCGCAGCACTTGCAGGAAGCCGTTGCCGGTGATGGCGACGTCGAATTCGCGGCTCGTCGTTTGCAGGCTGCCGGTGGTAAACACCTTTTGCGTGCCGACCATGTGCGTACCGTTACCCAGCTGCACGCCCGATGGCGACAGGGTATTGTCGGCGCGCTGCGTGCCCGGCTGCTGCTCGACCTGGTAAAACAGGTCTTCAAAGACGACGCGGTCGCGCTTGAAGCCAACGGTGTTGACGTTGGCCAGGTTGTTCGCGATGGCTTGCAGTTTGGCGTCTTGTGCCTGCACGCCGGTCTTGCTGATCCACATTGCTGGATTCATGATTTACTCCTGGTAATTGGTTGGCGTTGGGCTCAGGCGCCCAGCAGGCGGTTGCCGGACTCGGTCATCGCGTCGCTGGCCTTGAAAATTTTCATTTGCATTTCGAAACTGCGGTTCAGGCTCATGGTAGCGACCATTTCCTCGACGGCCGACACGTTGCTGCCTTCCAGGTGACGGTCGCGCAGGCGCACCGCCGGGTCGGCCTGCAAGTCTTCGCCGCTGCGTGCCACGATCAGGCCCGCCTCGTTCTTCGTCAACTCGCCCGATTCCGCATTGACCAGCTTGAGCTTGTCGACGGTCTGCATTTGCGCAGTCCCTGGCACCTGGATGGAAATCGTGCCATCGGCGCCGATCGACAGGCTGGTGTGCTCGGGAATCGTGATCGGACCGCCTTCGCCCAGCACGGGCCGGCCGTTGATGGTCAGCGCGCCGGTTTCATCGAGGTCCATGGCGCCGGCGCGCGTGTAGGCTTCACCGTTTTGCCATTGCACAGCGAGAAAGCCGGGGCCCGTGACGGCCACGTCGAGTTCGCGTCCCGTTTCCTTGATGGCGCCCGTGCGCGTGCCGACGGCGCTCGACTGCGTCTGCGTCATGTGGCGGTCGTCGTAGCCATAGCCGTTTTGCAGCGGCTGGGCAGTGGACACTTCCAGGTTGGCGCGGAAGCCGCCCGTCTCGATATTGGCCAGGTTGTTGGCGTGTACCTGCTGTGCCCGCAGGGCACGGTCGGCCCCGCTCATGGCGGTATAAATCAGCGCATCCATTGCTTTTTACCTTTGCGTATCGTGGATTACAGCGCTTGCATCAGCGATTGCAGCATGGCGTTCTCGGTCGAGATGACCTTCGAGTTCGCCTGGTAGTTGCGCTGCGACGTCATCAGGCCCACCAGTTCGGAGGTGATGTCGACGTTCGACTGTTCCAGCGAGCTCGTCACCAGTTTGCCGGCCATGCCGACGCCCGGACGGTCATAGATGGCGGTGCCGGAGGTGGTCGAGGCGACCCAGCTGGTATCGTTGACGGCCGTCAGCCCGCCTTCGTCAGGGAAGGTGGCCAGGGCGATCACGCCGATGCTTTGCTTCTGGCCGTTCGTGTATTTCGCCACGACGGAGCCATCGTCGGCCAGTTCCACGCCCGTGTAGGTGCCCGAGGCATAGCCGTCGGCGCGGTCGGTCGAGGTGGTCGCTTCACCGGCGAACTGGGTCGTGCCCGTGTAGTCGATGGCGATCGACAGCGCTGCGGCGCCAGGCGGCGTCGGGAACACCGGCGTGGCGGTCGTTCCGGTCACCAGCTTGCCGTTCGTGTCGAAGGTCATGCTCGTCACCGGCGTCACATCGGCGTTGTCAAAGGTGTAGTGCACGTCCACGCCCGTCGCCGTCTTGACGAAGTACTGGCCCAGCGAGTGCTTGGCGCCCAGCGAATCGTAGACGATCGAGGACTTGGCGCTGTTGTAGCTCAGTTCGTTGGTCTTGTTGAAAGGCACGGCCTTGATGGTCCATTCGGACGACATGTTGGCGGCATATGCCAGCTTGGTCGATGCCACGGCGGGAATCTGGCCCGTCGGAATGTTCATGTCGCCCATGGTGCCCAGGGTGGTGCTGCCTTTGACGGCGGCATAGCCCTGTACCAGGCGGCCGTTCGAGTCGATCAGCTTGCCATCACTGCTGGCCGAAAAGATGCCGACCCGGCTGTAGCTCATGGTGTTTTGCGCATCGCGCGCGACGAAAAAGCCGCGGCCGTCGATGGCCGCGTCGAGCGCGCGGCCCGTGTTCAGCACGCCGCCATTGAGCGACATGCTTTGCGTGATCGAGCCGATTTCCGTGCCCGTGGCGCGCGAACCGGCATACATGGCCGAAAAGTTGGCGCGGCTGCTCTTGAAACCGTAGGTGCCGGCATTGGCGATATTGTTACTGGTGCTGTTCAACTGTTGGTTGATGGACTGGATACCGGACAGGGCGATGTCGAAACTCATGTTGACTTCCTTTAGTGAAGGACGAGATTAGTGTTCAGGAAACGAAGGGGCGAGCGGATCAGGCCGTCTTGCCGTTGAAGCCGGTGATCGCGCCAGGGTTGACTTCGCCCAGGTTCGACACGCTCAAAATCATGCTGCCGCCGGACGACAGGCGCACGCTGTTGAGCTTGCCCGCGATGTCGACCGATGGTTTTTCGGTGCCATTGGTGGTGACCGCCATGGTGTACGTGCCTGCAGGCAAGCCCAAGGCGACGGGATCGATGGTGAACGGCACCGTGCCGGCCGACTTGGCGCCCAGTTCGATCTTGTATTCCTTGTCGTCGATGCCTTTCAGGGTCACGGTGGTCTTGGTGGTGCCGGCGGCCAGCGCGATGCTGCCGTTGACCTTGCTCTTGTCGAGCTGCACCGTTTCGCTGTTGACCATGACTTCGGAGCCTACCTGCGCGCCCAGGGCCAGCACCTGCATCGATTGCAGCACGCTGGCATTGGCGCTGGTCAGCGCCGACAGGTTTTGCATCGCTTCCGTCTGCGCCTGCTGCGTCAATTGATTGACGAACTGGCTCGGATCGGTCGGCGCCAGGGGATCCTGGTTCTTGATCTGCGCGACCAGCAACTTGGTGAACATATCCTGGGTGGCATTGTTTTGCGATTTGACGGCATTGTTGTTGCTGCCGCTGCCATTGGTGTTGTTTGTAAAGAGATTGGTTTCCATGGATTATGCTTCACCTAATTTGAGGAGCGATTGCTGCATCGACTTGATGCGGCCCAGAACTTCGACATTGGTTTCAAACGCGCGCGAGGCCGACATCATGTCGGTCATCTCGGCTACCTGGTTGACGTTGGGGTAGAACACCATGCCGTCGGCATTGGCCATCGGGTGGCCCGGTTCATACACCTTGCGCAGCGGCTCATCGCTTTGCACCACGTCGAGCACCTGAACGCGTCCGCCGGCGCCGCTGGCGCCCGGGCCATCCATCACGGCCGCAAACACGGGTTTGCGCGCGCGATAGGTTTCGCCTTCGGAACCGGCAACGGAATCGGCATTGGCCAGGTTGCTGGCGATGGTATTGAGGCGCACGGTCTGCGCCGCCATCGCCGAACCGGCGATCTTGGAAATATCCTGGAAGCTCATGCTGATCCTTATTGTCCGGAAATGGCCTTGGACAGACCCTTCAGTTTCATGTTAACGAAAGTGAGGCTGGTCTGGAAGTCGGTGGCATTCTGCGAGAACGCCGCCTGCTCGACGCCGATTTCGACGGTATTGCCGTCGCGGCTGGGGTGGTAGGGTACGCGGTACAGGGCACTGGCATCGTCATCGGTCGACAGCAGGCCGGCCTCGTTATCCTGCAATTGTTGCAGGGCGCTGCCGAAATCCATGTCCATGGCCTGGAAGCCGGGCGTGTTTTCATTGGCGATGTTGGCCGCCAGCACGCGTGTACGGTCGGCACGCAGCGCGAGTGCATCGGCGTGCACGCCCAGCGCATCCTTGAAATTAATCCCCATGGTCATCCTTTGTGTTGAATTCGATCGTGCTTTTTGCGGTTTGGTCCAGAAAATAAGTGGTGCAGAGGTAAAATCCCAGCCAAGTCATGTTGACGCATGGTAAGGTCATGCCGCTTCAGTATCTTTGATTAAGGTTAGCAATGATTTACTTTGAGAACTATTCCGTGATGTGGAACAAGGCGCAATGTCGTCACATACTGCTGCCAAGCCTATTTTTACTGACCAGCCTATATAGTAGTGCAGGTCGCGCAGAATTGCCAGCCGACAATATATTTTCACGTGTGGAACAGTTAGCTCGCGAGCAATTGACACAGCAGGCGGCCACGGCGGGACTGCTGGAACCCCAGTTTCAGGTGACCGTCGTGAAAAGCACGCGCCCCATGCCGGCGTGCGCCGCGCCCGTTGCGCTGGAAACGGCGGACAGCCGCTCGGCGCAGCGCATGCGCTTTGTCGCAGTGTGTCCTGGAAGCAACGGATGGCGTTACGAAATGCTGGCGCGCGGCAGCATCACGGCGCAAGTGGCCGTCACCAGCGCCCCCGTCACGGCCAATACGCCGTTGCAATCGGGTGACGTGGTGCTGGCGCGGCGCGACGTGACGATGGTGCCGGACAGTATTTCTGCCTTGCCTGGCGCGATTGGCCTGTCGAGCCGGCGCAGCTTGCGTGCCGGCGAAGTGCTGCGCCAGGGGCAGCTGGCCTCGCCCGTGCTGATCAAGCGGGGCAGTGCGGTCAACATCGTGGCGCGCAAGGAGCAGGTGGAAGTGAGCATGGCCGGCGAGGCGATGGATCCGGGCGCGCTTGGCGAGCTGATCCGCGTGCGCAACGCCACCAGCGGCACGGTGATACGCGC
Organism: Janthinobacterium sp. BJB304; assembly: GCF_002735765.1. Lineage (NCBI taxonomy): Bacteria > Pseudomonadati > Pseudomonadota > Betaproteobacteria > Burkholderiales > Oxalobacteraceae > Janthinobacterium > Janthinobacterium sp. BJB304. The sequence continues at coordinate 36,640 of NZ_PDZN01000028.1, read as the reverse complement.
CAGGGTGGTCGATGCGGGCGTGGTGGAGCCGGCCGAACTTCCCGGCCGTTAAAGGGAACTTACTCGGCGGCGGCCGTGCGCTGCAGACGTGTCGCCAGCTGCGTCAGCTTGGCGGCATAGTTGGGGTCGGTGGCATAGCCGCCGCGCGCCAAACCCTGCGCGAAGGCGCCCGCGTCGGCGCCCGTGTTGAGGGCGGCGCGGTAGCGTGGATTGTCGAGCAATACTTGCGCATAGTCGCGGAAGGCGCTGGCCTGGTCCGGGTAGCTGCGGAAGCGCTCGGTTTTCTTCAGTGCCGTGCCGCTGCCGGCCTCGTATTCGGTCGTCAGGTTGCTGGCCACGTCGCCCTGCCATTTGCCGCCGGCCTTGATGCCGAACAGATTATTGGTGTCCGCGCCCGTGCCCTGGCGCAGCGGACGCTGGCCCCAGCCCGATTCCAGCGCCGCGTGGGCGGCGACGATTTCCGGCGCCACGCCCAGGCGCGCGCCCGTTTCTTCCGTCCATGGCTTGATCGAGGCGAGGAATTGCTGCTGCGTTTCGCCGATCTCGCCGCCCTGGCTGATGGCGCCCAGCACATTGACGGGCTGGCTTTGCTCCAGGTAGGCGCGTCCTTGCGGGCTCAGGTTGGTGGCGTTGCCGCCGCCCTGTTCGATGAAGCGGGCCACTTCGCCCTGTACTTGCCGGAACACGCTGCCAAAGCCGCCGCTGGAGGCCGTGGATTCGGTGGCGCGCATATTGCTCTGCACGGCATGGGTCGCCGCCGTCGATGGCGTCGCCGCCGTGGCGCGGGTGGTCAGGAAATCAGCCTGGCGCATACGTATCTTCCTCGCCATGCAGCACGCGCTGCATGATGCTGTACTGCTCTGTTAATAAATCGCTGTTGCGGGCATTCAGGCGCTTGCATTCGAGCACCATCTGCTCGAGCGCGGCCCAGTCGCGCTGGGCGGTCGCACGCGCGTCTTCTTGCAACAGCGCAAACAATTGGGGCATGTCGCCTTGCGGGCCCAGCAGGGCGGTGACGAGACTGACACGCTGGCGGCGGCGTGCGTCGAGTGGCTCGACGGCGGCGACGACCTGGTCGGCCAGCGCCGTCAGCCGGGTGCTCTGGTGGTGCAAGGTGGCCTGAAATTGCTCTTCCAATAAGGTTTGCAGCGCGGCATAGCCGGCGCGGTCGTCCGTCATGCCTTGCAGCACGCGGCGCACGGCTTCCTGGCGCGTGATGCCCTTGCGCGGCGCGGTCACGATTCGCCGCCGTGGAAACGCTGGATCAGGCCCGCCAGTTTCGATGGATCGAACGGCAACTCGCCCTTGGCCAGCGCATCGCGCAGCATGGCCACGCGTTCATGGTCGATCTCGGGCATGGCGCGCAGGGCGGCCATGGCCGGCTGCAGCACGGCCGATTGCAGTTCCGCCCCGGCCGACGAGCCGCCCATGGCGCCTGCGGCGCCCGCGTTCTCGGCGATCGCCTCGGCCGGCGCGACGGCGCTGCTGCGCACGGCAGCACCGGTGTTGCCGGAGGAGATTTTCATACGTTGTCCCTTGCCCTTAATTTGCATGCTCTTCCCGATCTTTCTTTGCGGGCAGGCCCAGTTTTTCGCGCAGGCGTTGCAGGGTGCCGGAGTCCGGTTCACCCACCTGCAGCTCGTCGCCTTGCGGCTTTTGTCCGGCCATGCCGAACATGGCGGCGATGCTGTCGGCCTGGCCACGCGTCAATATTAACAGTTCGATGCGGCGGTTGATGCCTGCGCTGGCATTTTTCACGTCCAGCGGCGCGCGGTCGGCCATGCCGACCACTTGCAGCACGCTGTCCGGACTCATGCTGCCGATCAGCAATTGCGCGCGCGCCGACATGGCGCGGTTGGCCGACAGGGTCCAGTTCGAGAAGCCTTCATAGCCGGTATTGGCGTATTGCATCGAGTCCGTATGGCCGACGATCAGCATCTGGTTCTCCATTTGCGCAAACACGGGCCCCATCTGGCGCAGCAGCTTGCGGAAACGGTCGGTCGGCACGGCGCTGCCGCGCACGAACATGCCTTGCTTGTCCGTATCGTGCAGCATGACGCGCAAGCCGTATGGCGTGATCACCGATTGCAGGTTGCTCTTCAGTCCCGCTTCGTCGCTGAGCTTGTCGAGCGCGCGCGACAGGGACAGCAAGTCTTCCGGCGACTGGTAGCTGACCTTGGTCTGGTTTTGCGGCGCGGCGCCAGCCTTGCCGTCCTGCGTCTGCTTGCCTTCCGTGCGCGTGTCTCCCGTGCCCTTGCGGGGCATGGGGAAGCGCTCGATCAGGCTGCCGCGCGGGCCGCCTTTCTGTTCCGGCATGACGCCCTGGCCTTCGCCCTGGCGGCTGCCTGCCGACGCGTCCATCATGATTTCCTTCATCGCCTGCTGCTCGCGCGCGGCCATCAGCCACAGCACGAGAAACAGCGACAGCAGGGCCAGGCAAAAGTCGGCGAACGCTACTTTCCAGGCGCCGCCATGGCCATCGTCGTCATGCTTGCGGCCGGCACGCTTGATGATGGCCTGTTCATGTTTCTCATGCGGCTTTAGCACGGCGGCCTCCCCGGCCTTGGCCTTGCTCTTGTTCGGCGCCGCCATCTTCCAGCGCATTGATCCAGCTTTCCAGCTGGGCGAAGCTCGGTTTGATGTTCAGCTGCACCAGGCGGCGGCCCGCATCGATGGCCAGCAGCGGCGGCTTGCCCGCCACGTGCGTGACCAGCACGACCTTCACGCATTCCATGGTCGAGCCTTCCTCGCCCACCAGCTGTTTCATCATGTTGCACATCGGATCGAGCACGCCGTAGCAAAAGAAGATGCCGATGAAGGTACCGACCATGGCGGCGCCCACTTTTTCCGAAATTTCCGCCGCGTCCGCGCCGTCGGCCACGGAATTCATGGCCATCACGATGCCGAGCACGGCCGCCAGGATACCGAAGCCGGGCATGGCTTCGGCGATCTTGTGCAGGGACTTCGACGGCTGCAGCAATTCGTCGTGGATGGCTTCGAGTTCCTGCTCCAGCACGCCTTCGAGTTCATGCGCGTTGATCTTGCCCATCGCCATCAAACGGAAGTTGTCGACGATAAAGGCCAGCAGCTTCGGCTCTTCCAGCACCAGCGGATAGCGCTGGAACAGGGCGCTTTCGCGCGGCGCCTCGACGTGGGCGTCCAGCGCCTTCAGGCCGCCGGCGGCCGTTTGCAGCAGTTCATACATCAGCAGCAGCAACTGGCGCTGGAATTCCGAGCCTTGCTTCTTGTGCGTGACGATCTTGCGCATCTGGTGCAGCATTTCACCGAGTACATGCTTCGGGTTGCCCAGCACCAGGGCGCCGACGGCGGCGCCGATGATGATGATCAACTCGACCGGTTGCCAGATCGCGTGGACGGTGCCGCCCATCAGGGCGAAGCCTCCGAATACACACCCCATCACGATTAAGATACCGATAATTACCATGTCAACTGCCTTTCTGCGTCATTGTGCTGCGTCAATTTGATGGATAGTGCTGAAACTTATGCGTCTTGCAGCATGGCTTTCATCTTGCCCAGCGCCGTCTTGTTGAGCTGGCAGACGCGGGCGTCGCTCAGGTCCAGTACGGCGGCTATTTCCTTGTAGCTCAGTTCGAATTCGTAATACATCTGGATCACGCGCTGCTCGCGTTCGTCGAGTGCGCGCAGCGCTTGCTCCAGGCTGCGCCGCACCATCAATTGCTCTTCCGGGCTCGGTGCGCTGTCGGCCTGTCCCAGGCTTTCCTGCAGCACTTCATCGAAACTGGCGATCAGCTCGGCGTTTTCCGCCAACTGGTATTCCTGGAAAGCTTCCGGCGTCAGCTTCAGCGCGGCCATGATTTCCGCGTCCAGCGGCTCGCGTCCGAGGCGGCGGGTCAGGGCGCGCACGCTGTCGCGCAGACGGTGGCTTTCCTGGCGCACGGCGCGCGGGCGCCAGTCCTGGCGTCGCAGTTCATCGAGGATGGCGCCACGGATGCGCAGGCTGGCATAGCTGCCGAAAGACTGGTCCGGCACGCCGTAGCGGCGCAAGGCTTCGAGCAGGCCCATCAGGCCGATCTGTTCCATGTCGTCGCGATCGATGGCGCCCGACACCTGCGAATTGAGCTGGCGCACGATGCGTTTCACCAAAGGGGAGTACGCCACCAGATGTTGTTGCTCTTCAGCAATACTGAGCACGGCCGCGCAAGCGCTGGCGGCGGCATATTCGCCGGCGCCATACGCTTCCTGGTATTGCTCTACATAGGCCAAGGGATCTCCCACTAGGTCGGCTGGCGTGTTGGCTTATTCAATGATCAGCTTGCCGACCATGACTTCGGTGAACGGTTTTTCCATCTGTTCACGCTCGTAGCTGACATTGAAGGCTTTGTTGATCTGCTCGGCATATTGTTCCACGGTCATGGTCTGCGCCTTGTCCAGCGGAAAACTCGACAGGGTGCTGACGGCGATCGAGCGCATCAGCGGCAAGTGATCCTTGGTCAGCTTTTCCTTTTCCTCGGTGGTGGCGATCACCAGGTCGGCCGACAGATAATGCGTTTCGCCTTCGCCGGGGCCGCGGCGCAACATCACGATGACTTTGTCCAGCGTGAGGAACTTGCGCGCCTTCTTGCCCGTGGCGGGCGGTGGCGGGGCTTTCGCTTCGGCGACATCGGTATGGCCGGCGACCGGCTTGGCCAAATACCAGATGGCGCCGCCAGCGGCGCCAGCGGCCAGCACGGCCACGCCGACAAAGCCGGCTATCAGTTTCATTTTCATATTCATCAGGCGGTCTCTCGCTCGTGGCTGGCGTATGTGGTAGCGGCGGTGTTGCCGTCGGACAGGGCGCGTCCCGGCTCGGCGTCGTCCTGCTGGCGGCCCGGCTGACGCTGGCCGCGCGCATCGCCTTCGGCGAACGCTTGGGCAGCGGGGCTGCGCGGGGTGGCGCTGATATTGACGGCCACGTCGGTGTACTGGCGCTGCGCCAGGTCGCTGCGCATGTTCTCGCCGATGCCTTGCAACTGGCGCAACACTTCCGAATTCGACGCCGTGACGTTCACCTGCAGCGCGCCGGCGGTATGGCGGATGGAAATTTCAATGCGTCCCAGCATGGGCGGCTCGAGGCGGATCGTCGCGTGTTCGCTGTTGCGGCCGATCTGCGTCTGCAGGCGTTCGCCCAGCGCTTCGCGCAGCGGTTCCTGCCATTGCTGGGCTGGGCCGTTGAGCTTGATGGTGTCGCCGGCCGGGGCCGCTGTGGCCGTATTGCCGACCGCGCCCGTCAGGCCCAGGTTGGGCGTGGCCGGTGCCGGGGTCGCAGCGCCACGTTCGCCTTCGCGCGCGGCAACGGCAGGCGCGGCAACGGCGGTTGCCGGAGCGCTTTGCTGCAGCAGCGATTCGAACGGCTGTGCCGGCGCGCCGCCCTTGGCGGCCGTCGCCGGGTTGGCGGCGGCCAGCGGTTCGCGCGTGTCGCGGCCTGGCGCTGGCGCCGCTGCCGGCGCGTTCAGGGTGACCGCCGACGGATGCAGGCTGATGTTGAGTGCCGGATTGGCTTGCGCCGCATTCGCCTGCACCTGCGTCTGTGCTTGTGTCTGTACTTGCGCCTGGGCGGCGGCACGCGCCTCGGCTGCGGCCGCGTCCGTTGGCGGCAGCATGGTCACCGGCAAGCCGATAACGGGGGCGGCCATGGCCGGCAGGCTGCTGTCGGCCTGGCTGTCGCTGTCGCTCTCCTTCGCGGGAGCGGGCGTGTCGGCGTCGGCCGTTTCCACGCCCGTCACGTCAAGCACCTGCGCAAACAGGGGCAGGGCGGAGGGCACGGTGCCAGTAGCGGCATAGCCTGGTGTGCCGGGCAAGGCGGCGGCCTGTGACGGCGCTGCCGCCGGTGCTGGTGCAGCTGCCGCAGGGCTCGCCGGTGCCGGAGCGGCCGGCGCCGTGTTGAAGTTCATGATCATGCTTGATTCCCGTCCGAGTCGTATTCGCCGAGCGCGGCGTAGGCGACCCAACCTTCCTTATTTGCCTGTAATGCACCCAGGTGTTGACCCAGGCGTTCTTTTTCCTCAGAGCAAATTTTAACCGCTTGCGCGTGATTTTTGCGCAATTGCAACAATTCTGTTTGTTCCAGCGCATTCCATGCGCCCCGTTCTGCCAGCAGGGGGATGTTTTTCGCCAGGCTGGCGGACAGTTTTCCCATTGCTTCCCAATCCGCTTGCGCGATGGCGGCGCCCAATTGCCGGTTCAGCTGTTGCAGGATGCCGCGCCTAGGCATTGTTGGCCTGGACGCCCACCCAGCCGCGCTTGATGGTGGTCATCAGGGTCGTCACTTCGTCGATCAGGGTCGGGTCGAGCTTGATGCCGGCCGTGTACAGGCGCGCCACGCAATAGTCGTACAGGCGGGCCAGGTTGACGACCACTTCGCCGCCATTGTCGAAATCGAGCGAGCTCGACAGACCGTTGATGATTTGCGTGCATTTATCCAGGCTGATGGCCTTTTGCTCGTAGCGCTTGCCTACGATATGCCCGCGCGCGCGCGCCAGTTCTTCCAGCAGGCCGTCCGTCAGCACCAGTACCAGCTCGACCGGTGTGGCGCGGGCGGTCTGGGCATCCAGGTTGACGGCATGGTAGTTGCCGTAAGCTTCATTGTTCAACATTATTGTCTTCTCGCTATGTTAACTGTGGCGGCGCAACGGGCGCATCCGCCTTAGGATTTATTGTTGCTAAACATGGCATCGAACATATCGGACGTCTTGCTCATTTGCTCCTGCAGTACTTGCAGGCGCGTAAATTGATCGAGGAAACGTTTGTATGCGGTGTCATATTGGGCCGTGAGGCGCTCGCCGCTCTTCACCAGACTTTTCTGCAACTTTTCCGTGGCGGCCTGGCGTTGGGTGATCTGGCCTTTGGTGATATTGCTCCACTGGCCGAGTACCTTGTCCAAGCTACCGAGCACGCCTGCAGGGGCGGACAGGCTGTTGTTGCCAAAAAGCTTGTCCAGGCCTGTCGGGTTGTCGGCCAGCTTGGCCGTAAGTTTGGCGGCGTTGAGGCTGATTGTGCCGTCGCGCTGGGCCGTAATGCCGTAGGACACCAGCGATACGCCGTTCACGTTCAGGCGCAGGGCGTCGCCCATGCTGCTGCGCAGGGCGTTCAGGCCTGAATCATGGGCGAAGATGCCCGCAGCAATATCCTTTTCCGGGTTGCCGGGACTGGCCAGTCCATCCATCAGGCTTTTCAGCTTGTTGTAGGCATCGACGAATGCCTGCACGTTCGCGGCGGTGCCGGCACTATCTGTGGCGACAGTCAAGGTCACGGGCGCTTCGGCGGCGCTCATAGCACGGGTGAACGTGACTTTCACATCTTGCACGTTGGTGAAGGTATTCGATGCCTGCGTGATGGCCGTGCCGCCGGGTTTGCCGCCCAGCCAGACGATGGCGTCGTCCGCCTTGACGACTTCCTTGATGTTGGCCGGAGCGATCAGAGCGCCTTTCAGCGCGACATTCGCGACACCACTGGCATCGAGCGTGGCGGCGTTGGCGATGCCCGTTGCATTCGACGTCAGCACCAGTTGCGCCTGGTTGTCGATGGTCACGATGGACGCCGTTACGCGCGAATTGTTCTTGCTGTTGCCATTGATGGCGGCAGCGATTTCCTGTGGTGTCAGCGTGCCGTTGCCATCCTTGTCGGCAGCGGCCAGATCGATATCGAGCGTGTTGTCTCCCACACCGTCGCCAATTTTCACTTTCAGCGTACCCGTGCCATCGGCGGTATTGACGCTGCTCAGGCCACCATACGACATCTGGCTGGCCGTGGCCAGTTTTTCAACAAAAAAGGAATAGGTGCCCGGCGTCGCATTGATGCCGGCCGTGGCAGAGCCGTAGCCCGCGGCCGGGAAGGTGGCGGACTGGCTCAGCACCGATTTGCTGCTGGTCATGCTCGACATGGCGCTCTGGAAGGCCGAGATGGCCGATTTCAGGTTGCCCAGCGCCGTGCTGGTATTACTGGCCAGCGTGTTCTGCGCTTGCAGGGCTGCCTTCTGCGCAGCGATAGCTTTGGTCGCCAGTTTTTCGGCCGTTGGGATCGGATCGTATTGCGGTGCAGTAATTACGCTTGCCATGCCAGACTCCTGAATAAAGGGATATACCGGTACAAGGCGACCCCCATTCCCGTTTTGTGAAGTTTTCCTGAAAGAAACTTACACCAACCTCATTTTACCTGTCCGCGGAACCAGAATTGCGTCGCCAGCTCGTCTTGCCGCTTGGCATCGACACGTTGTTGCTCATTTGCAACATATTTTTGTTTTTGCGTCAGCACCTGGTCCAGCACTTCGCGCTTGGCCCAGGCCGTATTGAGCGCGCGTTGCGAGACGGCCATGTTGGCCTCGTGCAAATGCAGGTCGGTACGGTGCTGGTCGGCCATCTGCATGACGGCTTGCTTGAAGTTGCCGCAGTTGACGGACAGGGCCAGGGGCAGGGCGCCGCTGGGGCCGCTATCCGTGTACAGACCCGTCAGGCGCTCCAGGTTTTTCTGGTAGCGCTCGCGCACGGCCGTCTGCGCCGCCATTTCGCCTTGCAGGCGTTCCACTTCGGTGCTGCGCAGGCCGACCAGGGTGGTCAGGTTGCGGATGGTATGCGCGTCGCTCACGTATGCTCCTAGGCCATGATCTGTTCAAGTTGTTCGATGCACGGCCCCATCGGCGCCTCTTCCTTGGTGCCCTGGCACAGGAAGGCTTCGATGGGCGCGTGCAACTGCACGGCGCGGTCGGTGATCGGGTCGGCGCCGGGCACGTAGGCGCCCAGCGGGATCAGGTCGCGCACGCGCGCATGGCGCGCCATCGATGCTTTCAGCGCGCGCGCCGCCTGCATGTGGGGGGGCGTGATCACCTGCGCCATGCAGCGGCTGATCGAGGCGGCGATATCGATGGCGGGGTAGTGGCCCCGCTCGGCCAGTTCGCGCGTGAGCACGATGTGGCCGTCGAGAATCGCGCGCGCCGTATCGACCACGGGGTCCTGCTGGTCGTCGCCTTCGGCCAGCACCGTGTAGATGGCGCTCATGCTGCCTTCCGGGTGGGCGCCGTTGCCGGCGCTTTCCACCAGTTGCGGCAGGTTCGAAAACACGGACGGCGGGTAGCCGCGCGTGGCCGGCGGTTCGCCCAGGGCCAGCGCCACTTCGCGCAAGGCCATCGCATAGCGCGTGAGCGAGTCGACCAGCAGCAGCACGTGCTTGCCCTGGTCGCGGTAATGGGCGGCGATCGAATGGCACAGCTCGGTGGCCATGATGCGCATCAAGGGCGATTCGTCGGCCGGCGCGATCACCAGCACGGCCTTTTTCAAGCCTTCGGCGCCGAGCGACTTTTCCACAAATTCGCGCACTTCGCGGCCCCGCTCGCCGATCAGGCCGACGACGACGACATCGGCCACGGTCTGGCGCGTGATCAGGCCCAGCAGCACGCTCTTGCCCACGCCGGAGCCGGCCATCAGGCCCACGCGCTGGCCCTTGCCCAGGGTCAGCATGCTGTTAATCGCCCGCACGCCCACGTCCAGCGGTTCGACCACCGGTTGTTTCTTCAGGGGATTGATCTTCGGCGGCGTCACTTCCAGGATGTGTTCGCCGCCGAGGCGGCCCAGGTCGTCGATCGGCTCGCCCAGGCCATTGACCATGCGGCCCAGCCACGACGGGCCGATCTGCAGGCTGGCCTTGTCGGGCAGGGGCAGGACTCTGGCACCCGTGGTCAGGCCCGTCGCCTTCTTGAACGGCATTAAATACGACAGTTTTTCGCGGAAGCCGACGACTTGCGCATCGAGCCATTCGCCATTGACTGTTTCAATTTGACAACGCTGGCCCGTGTGCAGGCGGCAGCCGGCGCTTTCCAGCAGCAGGCCGGAGGCGCCGACCAGGCGGCCGGTGGGTGTCGCGACCGGGATGTCGCCGATCTCGAAGCTGCGCAGCGTGTCGGCGATCATGCAGGCGCGCCGTGGTCTGCGTGTTCGGCGGCCAGCGCCAGGTGGCTGCTGACCTGCTCCATGCAGGCCGACAGGCGCTGATGGCAGCCCGCATCGACTTCATTGTCGCCGGCCTTGATGCGGCATTCGCCCGCGTCGAGGCGCGCGTCGGCGATCAGGTTCCAGCGCTTGGCGCGCTTCGGATCGAGTTCGCTGATGCGTTTGAGTTCTTCCGGATTGAGGAAGACGTCGATTTCCTCGCGCGTGGGCGGCATCGAGGCCAGGGTCTCGTCGACCAGGGCCAGCAATTGCACCGGCTGCAGCGCCAGTTCCGCGCGGATCACCTGGCGCGCCACCTTGGCCACCAGGTCGACCACTTCCTTGCGCTGCGCTTCGCGGTAATCGGCGCGCACTTTCTTCAGGTCGCGCAAGATGGCGTCGACGGGGCGCGCCAGGCGATCCAGCGCCACCAGCGTTTCATTGCGGCCTTCTTCGCGGCCCTGCGCCATGCCGTCGCTGCGCCCGGCGTCGTAGCCATCCTGCTGGCCTTGCACCAGGCCCACTTCGTAGCCGTCGCGCTGGCCCTGCTCGAAACCTTCCGAGACGGACGCCTGCCACTGGCCATCCGTGTCCTCGTTGGAGGCACGCTGGCCGGCGGCGATGAATTGCGACAGCGGCGGGAAACGATACGAGCGGAAGTGTTTCATTCGATCACCGCTTCGGCAAACAGTTGCACTTCGATCTCGCCCGCATCGGCGAGCCCCTTGACGGTGGCCATGATTTCCTGGCGCGTCTGTTCGATGCGCGACAGGGGCACGGGGCCGGAGCGGCGCATCATGTCTTCGAAACTCTGCGCCTGGCGGCGCGGCATGGTTTTCAGCACGGCGTCGCGGATCGACGGTTCCGCGCCCTTCAGTGCAATCGCCCACTGTTCCATCGGCACGTCTTCCAGGATGCGCGTGAGCGTGACATCGCTCTGCGTGGCCAGGATCAGGAAGTCGTACATGCTCAGTTCGATTTCCGATACGACGTCCGGGTCGTGCGCGCGCAGCAGTTCGACCAGCGCGGCGCGGTTGCCCGGCATGCGGTTGAGAATCTCGGCCGCCTGGCGGATGCCTTCGACGCTGGTGCTTTGCGTGTCGAGCGCGCCCAGGCAGCGGCCCACCAGTTCGTCGAGCTCGACCAGCAGGTCGCGGTCGATCTCGTCCAGGCGCGCCAGGTTCAGCAAGACCAGGTCGCGGCCTTCGGCGGGCAGGGCGTCGAGGATCTGGCCGGCCAGCGCGGGCGGCAGGAAGGCCAGGAACACGGCTTGCATCTGCACGTGCTCGTTGACGATGTATTCGGCCAGCCATTTTGGCGAGGCCCATTGCAGGCGCGCCATTTTGGGACGGATGGCGTCGCCGTAAATGTTGTTGAGCACGCTATTTGCGATATCGCTGCCCAGCGCCATGTCCAGCGAGCGCTTCAGGTAGCTGCGCGAGGCGCCGTGCACGCCGCTTTGCTGGCGGTAGTCGTCGAAGAAGGTCTGCATGGCCGTTTTCACGGATTCGACCTTGATGCCGCTCATGCGCGACATCACTTGCGTGACTTCCAGCAATTCTTCGCGCGACAGGCAGCGCAGCACATTGGCGGCCTGTTCTTCGCCGATGCTCAGCAGCACGATGGCGGCCTGTTCCACTGGGTTCAGGCTGGCGCTTTCGTATTCGGCGCCGTCGGAGGGATTACTGTTGTTGAGTTCGGCCATTTTTCTGCATCCATTGTTTGACGACTTCGGCGACACGCTCGGGTTCTTTTTCCGCCAGCACTTTCAGGTGGTCGACCATCACGTCGACCGCCGAGCCTGGTGGCGGCAAGTCATAATTTTCCAGCAGCGGCACGACCGGCATGGCGTTGCCGGCGGCGGCCTCGCCCTCGAGCGCCAGCGGGCTGCCATTCACGCCCAAGGCCGGCGCGCTGGCGGCGGTCACGCCATTGGCGCCGGCGGCGGCGTTGCTGCCGCCCAGCGCCAGGGCCGGATCGAGCTGTTTCAGTGCCGGCGGCGCCAGGCGCGTGGTCAGCAGGCGCAGCAGCGGGCGCAGGATCAGGAAGTAGCCGAGCACGGCGCCCAGGGCGTACAGCAGCCAGCTGCTGAAATCGACGACGGTGTCGCGCTCTTCCCACCACTGCGCCACGGGCGGCTTGGCAGGGAAGGCCAGCGCCGTCAGGCTCAGGCTGTCGCCGCGCTGGGCGTTGATGCCCAGGCCGCTGTTGAGCATTTTTTCGATATTGCCCAGTTCTGCTGGTGTCCAGCCCGTTTTCGGGTTCGGTGCGGCGGCGCTGTTGAGGACGACGGCGACGCTGAGTTTTTCCAGGCGGCCACGGCTGCGCTTGATCTGCGTGATGCTGCGGTCATACGCGTACTGGCGTGTGGTGGCGTTCTTGCGGGCCGTGCCGTCGTCGGACGGCTTCGGCGCGGCGCCGGCGGCGTCGGCCGGTGCCGGCACGGCGGCCGCTGGCGGACGGTTCGACAGGCTGCCGGGAATGCCGGCCACGGTGCGGTTGCGTTCCTGCTCTTCGCGCATCGCTTCGCTCGTCACTTTCGGCGCTTCGCCGTATTTTTCCAGCGTTTCGTCCACGCGGTCGTTGTTCACGGCGGCCGTCACGCTGAGCTTGAAGTTGTCTTCGCCGATGACGGGACCGAGCAAGCCCGTGACGTTGCGGCGGATTTCATCCTGAAAGCGTTTCGCGCCTTCATTGCCGGCGGCCGATGCATCGAAACCGTCCGTCAGGTCGACGTGCGAGGACAGCAGGTTGCCGCCCTGGTCGACCAGGCTCACGCGCGTGGGCGCCAGGCTGGCGACGCTGCCGGCCACCATGTTAATGACGGCGGCGATCTGTTCCGGCGCCAGGGTGCGGCCCGGTTTCAGCGCCACGACGATGGAAGCCGACGATTTGTCGCCGTCGCTGGCGACGAACGACGTCGACTTGGCAATCGACAGATGGACGCGCGCCGAAGCGATCGCGTCCATCGTCATGATGCTTTGCGCCAGCTCGCCTTCCAGGCCGCGGCGGAAGCGCACGTCCTGCACGAATTGCGATACGCCCAGCGGGTCATTCTTGTCCATCAGTTCCAGGCCGGCCGGCAGCTGCGCCGTCACGCCCTTCGAGGCGAGCAGCATGCGTACCTTGCCCAGCATGGCGTCGGGCACCAGCACCTGGCCGCTGTCCGGATGCAAACGGTAGGGGATGTGCTCGGCGTCCAGGGTGGCCATCATGTCCGTCACGGCCACTTTTTCGCGCGCGCCAAACACCGGCTTGTAGTTGGCCTGGTCGCGCCAGGCATACATGGTCACCATGGCGGTGATGCCGATGGCCAGCACGACGATGGGAACCAGGTTTTTCAGCAGGGCGGGCGGGATGGCGGGCTGGGCGCCAGGGCGCCAGCGCGCAAATGCGGACTTCATGGTGGTAATCACTTGGGGTAACTTTCGCTGGGAGGCTGGGCGTGGATCAGGACGTGAAGATTACAGAGGCAGTTTGATGAGTTCGTCGACCGCGCCCATGACCTTGTTGCGCACTTGCATCAACATGGAAAAGGACAGGCTCGCTTCCTGGCTGGCCAGCATGGCGCCGACCATGTCGTCGCTCTTGCCGCTGTCGACGTCGCTCATTTTTTGTGCAGCCATGCGGTCGTCGCCGTTGACCTTGCCGATGGCGTCTTTCATGCTTTGCGCAAACGAGAAGCCGGATTGTTCCGGTGCGCCGAACTGGGCGGCCGGCGCGATGCTGGCGCCCAGGGCGCGCGCGTCATTGCTCAGTGCTGCCAGATCGGCCTTGATCAGACCTGCGAGTTCGTTGCTCATCTTGCCCTCTACTTTCAATATGCGGTGACGTATCAATCAGAAATTACTGGTGTTGCCATTCCGGCAGGCATTACATCCAATGCCATCTTGCCCGGCCCAATTGACAGGGCCCATCAGTTTTATCAGTTGCCACACCATCCGCTCAAGCAGATTCAACAAACCCGGCAGAACCGCGCCGAATGATTTACATGGCCATGACAACTAATAATTATCTGATAAAAGTTTCTTCTGGTGGCAATAAGAGGGGCTGGAAACTGCCATAAAAACCGGAATCAGGTAAGCGGAATGGCGCACTGCAAATCACTTTTTTCTCGCTATAAGCTTACCTCGAGGCAACTATAAAGTAAAGAGAGGATTGCCTCAAGGAATATTGATACATGGCAATATTTTGCTTTTTCATGTATTGTTCAGCACCGTAGTCATCCAGCATGCGATACGATGCGCAATCGTTTGCTCGCCGGCCGGTTGGCAAGGCCAAGATGATGCTGTATTTAATTTCGGGCGATCCGTATAATTTGTTCTGCCACCGCAATACCGACATGACCACTACATGACAATCATTACCAAGACAGATCAAACTGCGCGCCATCAAGTCCTCGATTCCTGTCTGCTTGGACGTCCTGTCCATTTGCTGCATGTATTCGGCGCCCAGCTGCGCGACGACCTGGCCGTGGCCCTGCGCCAGCCGATGAGCCGGCGCTACTGGGGCAATTTCCAGATCGATGCCGTGACCTTGTCGCGCGTGGAGAGCGAGGACAGCGCGAATCGCTGGCTGAGTTTTTCCACGCCGGCCGGTCAGCCGGGCTTTGCGCTCGAACGGCAGATCCTCTTGAGCGTGCTGAACTATCGCTACGGTAGTGCCGGCGCCAAGGGCGCGCTGCCCGATCCGGCGCAAGTGCGCGTGACGGCCACGGAAGAGCGCCTCGCTGTGGTGCTGGGACAACAGTTGGTGAACAGTTTGTTCACGCGCATCCACAAGAATCTGCAAACCCTGGGCAAGAGCAGCGACATCGACACCAGTGCCGAGGTAGCCGTGCAGTCCGGCGTGCACCCGGCGCGCGGCAGCTGGATCGTCACCGTGTCGCTCAGCGACGTCGAAGCGGGGCAGAGCGGCCAGTTCTGGTTCTCGCTGGACAAGCGCCTGATGGCCGATGTGTTGCGCGGCCTGCTGCCCGAACGCGCGCAAGCGAAGAAAGCCTTGCGCGGCAGCGTGCGCCCGCTCGCTTCGCGCCTGCAAGTGACCCTGGAAGGCCGGCTCGTCAGCAAGCAGATGCAGCTGGGCGCCTTGTTCGACCTGCGCGTGGGCGACGTGATTCCCGTCAGTCTGAGCCGTACTGACGTCATGCTGGACGACTCCCGTTTATTTACAGCGGCTGTTTCCGAACACAAGGGCAAGCTCTGTTTAACCTCATTTGAAGATGTCGAATAATATGAATATGACCGATACCAACCAGAGCGAAACCCTGCTGGAAGACCTGGGCGATGACATGATCATCGACCAGGGCGACGTTGCCGACGTGGCCAGCACCCGCGCGCGCCGCGACATTCCGCAGATGATGCGCAAGATTCCCGTCACCCTGACCCTGGAAGTGGGCTCGGCCCGCATTTCGCTGGAAGAGTTGATGGCCATCGGCCCGGAAAGCGTGATCGAACTCGACATGCTGGCCGGCGAACCGCTGGTGATCAAGGTCAATGGCACGCCGATCGGCCGTGCCGAAGTGGTGGTGGCCGGCGAGAACTATGGCCTGAAAGTCATCGACCTCGACGGCCTCAATCTCGACCTGATGACAGCATGAAGCTGGCGGTACCCGGCTTGAGCCGGCGCCGCGGCGCGCTGGCTGCCGCGCTGGCTGTCCCTGTTCTGATGCTGTGCTGCAGCGCCGCCGGCGCGCAGGACCTGCTCGCCGGCGTGGTGCCGGGCGCGAAGACCGACTTGTCGGTGAAGATGCAGATCCTCGTCGTCATGACCCTGCTCGGGCTACTGCCCGTGATGGTCATGATGATGACCAGCTTTACCCGCTTTGTCATCGTGCTGTCCCTGCTGCGCCAGGCCCTGGGCCTGCAGCAGGGCTTGCCCAACCGTATCGTCACCGGCATCGCCCTGATTCTCACCTTGCTGGTCATGCGTCCCATCGGCGACCAGGTATGGAAGGACGCGTTCGTGCCTTACGACCGCGACCAGATCGGCATGCAGGAAGCGCTGAAGATCGCCGAAGTGCCGATTTCGCGCTTCATGCTGGCGCAGACGAGCAAGGCCGCGCTGGCGCAGATTGCGCACCTGGCCGGCGAACCGTCGACCATGCGCCCGCAAGACCACAGTTTCACGGTCAAGCTGGCCGCGTTCGTGTTGTCCGAACTCAAGACAGCGTTCCAGATCGGCTGCATGCTGTTCATTCCCTTCCTCATCATCGACCTGGTGGTGGCGTCCGTGCTGATGGCCATGGGCATGATGATGCTCTCGCCGCTCGTCATCTCGCTGCCGTTCAAGCTGCTGCTGTTCGTGCTGGTCGACGGCTGGACGCTGACCGTCAACACCTTAGTTACCAGCATACAGGGCTATTGACCGATGTTTACCCCTGAAGTCGCCGTCGACCTGATCATCGAAGCGCTGCATGTCGTCATGCTGCTGGTGGTGATTCTGGTCGTGCCGGGTTTGCTCATGGGCTTGCTGGTCGCGCTGGTGCAGGCGGCCACCTCGATCAATGAACAGACCATGAGTTTCCTGCCGCGCCTGCTGGTCACCCTGCTGGCCCTGATCCTGGCTGGACGCTGGATGGCCGGTTACCTGATGGATTATTGCGTGTCCATTTTTCAGCGCGCCGCCACCCTGGTCGGATAGCGCCGCGCGCCATGGATCAGATTTTCAATCAGGTGCTGCCGTTTCTGCTGGCCGTGTGGTGGCCGTTCTGCCGCATCCTGGCCATGCTCAGCGCTTCGCCCGTGATCGGCGACGCCATGGTGCCCGTCCCCGTGCGGGTGCTGCTGTCGCTGGTGCTGGCGATCCTGATGCTGCCCGTCATGCAGGCCTCGGGCGTGTCGCAGGACTTGTTGAAGATCGATCCGTTTTCCCTGCACGCCCTCGTCGCCACCCTGGAGCAGGCCATCATCGGCTTCGTCCTGGGCCTGGCTTTCCACTTCGCCATGTCCGTCATGTCGGTGCTCGGTTACCTCGTGTCGAGCCAGGTGGGTTTTTCCATGGCCGTCATGAACGATCCGCTCAACGGCACCTCGTCGGACGTGATCACGGGGATGCTCACCATCATGTGCATGATCGTGTTTTTCGCCATCGACGGCCACCTCGTGCTGACGGGCGTGATCGGCGCCAGTTTCAAGGCCTGGCCCGTGGGGCAGGGCTACGGGCCGCTGCTGCTGCAGACGGTGGCGTATAACGTGGCGTGGATCTTCGCCGCCGCCATGCTGCTGGCCTTGCCCATCGTCTTTTCCACCATGGTGGTGCAACTGGGCTTTGGCTTCCTGAACCGCGTGGCGCCGTCGCTGAACCTGTTTTCGCTGGGCTTTTCCATGATCACCATGTTCGGCCTGCTGATGCTGGGACAGATCGTGCGCTTTATTCCGGAGCACTACATCGCCATGACGAACCGCGTGCTCGACATGATCGCCGAACAGATGCGGGTGGCCCATGGATAGCGCGCGGAAAGGTGTGACGCATGGCGGATAGCAGCACGGGCGATAAGACAGAAAAGGCTTCAGCACAGAAGCTGAAGAAATCGCGCCAGGAAGGGCAGGTGGTGCGTTCGCGCGACCTGTCGACGGCGCTGGGCATTCTGATCAGCATGAAGGTCTTCATTTACCTGCTGCCCGGCTATCTGGTGAGCTTTCGCGAGCTGTTCGCCATGGCCTTCATGCCGCTCGACAGCAAGGGCGCGCTGGACAATGCCATGTCGATGGCGTTTACCACGTCCGTGGGTTTGCTGATCAAGATGATCGTGCCGCTGTTCTGCGTGCCCTTGTTTGTTGTGCTCGGCTCATTGGTCCCTGGCGGCTGGGTCATCAGCACGAAGAACTGGATGCCGAAGATGGAGCGCCTGAGCCCGGCCAAGAACCTGGGCCGCCTGGTGTCGCCCAAGCATGGCTTTGAATTCGGCTTGTCGATCGCCAAGGCCGCCGTGCTGGGCATGGTGCTCGTGCACGTGAGCCGCTCCAGCCTGACGCAGTACGTGGACTTGCAACACCGGCCCCTGCAGCAAGCCATGCTCGACGGCTCGGCGCTGATGCTCGACGGCCTGATGGCGCTCATTTCCGTCTTCGTGCTGTTTGCCATCATCGACGTGCCGGCGCAGGCGTTTTTCTTTGCCCGCAACCAGCGCATGAGCAAGCAGGATGTCAAGGAAGAACATAAAAGCAGCGAAGGGCGGCCCGAAGTGCGCCAGCGCATCCGCCAGCTGCAGCAGCAGATCGGCCGGCGCAGCGTGCGCAAGACCGTGCCCGACGCCGACGTGGTGATCGTCAACCCCGAGCATTACGCCGTCGCGCTCAAGTATGACCAGGACCGCGCCGAGGCGCCGTTTGTCGTTGCCAAGGGCGTCGACGAGATGGCGCTGTATATCCGGCAAGTGGCGAAGGAACACAACATCGAAACGCTGGAGTTGCCGCCGCTGGCGCGCGCCATCTACAACACCAGCCAGGTGCAGCAGCAGATTCCCGTGCAGCTGTACCAGGCCGTGTCGCAGGTGCTCAACTACATCCTGCAGCTGAAAGCATTCCGTACTGGGCAGCGCGCCGCCCAGCCCCCATTTCCCACCGAGGTGGTCGTGCCATCTCATTTGAGCGAGGTAGTACCTTCATGAATTTCCTGAACCGGTTGGTTGCCGAAATGCGCCGCCACAAGTTCGCCACGCCGCTGTTCCTGCTGGTGATCCTGGCGATGATCATCTTGCCGCTGCCGCCCGTGCTGCTCGATATCTTGTTCACTTTCAATATCGTGCTGGCACTGATCGTCATCCTCGTCAGCGTGTCGGCCAAGCGG
Source organism: Janthinobacterium sp. BJB304 (assembly GCF_002735765.1). NCBI lineage: Bacteria > Pseudomonadati > Pseudomonadota > Betaproteobacteria > Burkholderiales > Oxalobacteraceae > Janthinobacterium > Janthinobacterium sp. BJB304. The sequence continues at coordinate 17,912 of NZ_PDZN01000028.1, read as the reverse complement.
CCGCTCGACTTCTCCGTCTTCCCGACGGTGATTCTGGCCACCACCATGCTCAGGCTGACCCTGAACGTGGCGTCCACGCGCGTGGTGCTGCTGCACGGCCATACGGGCGCGGATGCGGCCGGTAAGGTGATCGAGGCGTTTGGTAACGTGGTCATCGGCGGTAACTTCGTCGTCGGTATCGTCGTCTTCGTGATTTTGATGATCATCAACTTCGCCGTCGTTACCAAGGGCGCCGAGCGCATCTCGGAAGTGTCCGCGCGCTTTACCCTCGATGCCTTGCCGGGCAAGCAGATGGCGATCGACGCTGACCTGAACGCCGGCCTGATCAATCAGGAAAAAGCCCAGATCCGCCGCAAGGACGTGGCCGCCGAAGCCGACTTCTATGGCGCCATGGATGGCGCATCGAAGTTCGTGCGCGGCGATGCCGTCGCCAGTATCTTGATTTTGATCATCAATATGGTCGGCGGCGTGGCCATCGGCTCGCTGATGCACGACCTGTCGTTCGGCGACGCTTTCCGCCAGTACGCACTGCTGACCATCGGCGATGGCCTGGTGGCGCAGATTCCGGCGCTGCTGCTGTCGGCCGCGGCCGCCATCCTGGTGACCCGCATCAGCGATTCGGGCGATTTCGAGCAGCAAGTGGCGGGCCAGGTGCTGACCTCGCCAACGGTGATCTACAGCGCGGCCGGCATGATGGTGGCGCTGGCCCTGATTCCTGGCATGCCGTGGTTCATGTTCATGACCTTTGCCGCCGTGCTGGCCTTTGTTGCCTGGCGCCTGACCAAGCGCGTGAAGGGGCCCGACGCGGCCGGCATGGCGGCCATCGAGGCGGCCTTGCGCGACGACAAGCCTGCCGAACTGGAGTGGCAGCAACTGCCCGCCGTGCAGCCGCTGATGGTGATGCTCGGCTATAAGCTGGTCGGCATGGTGGATAAAACGCAAGGCGAACCGTTGACCAAGCGCGTCAAGGGCGTGCGCCAGAGCCTGTCCGAAGCGATGGGCTTGCTGCTGCCGAATATCGGCGTGCGCGACGATCTGGCCCTGAAACCGTCGCAGTACGCGATCGTGCTGTCGGGCACCGTGGTGGCGCAGGCGGAAGTGCAGGCCGACCGGCTGATGGCGATCCCGTCGCCGAACGTGTATGGCCAGCTGGACGGCATTCCCGGCATCGAACCGGCCTACGGCATGCCCGTCACGTGGATCGAGCCGAGCGAAAAGGCGCATGCGCTGGGCCTCGGCTACCAGGTCATCGAGGCGCCCAGCGTGATCGCCACGCACTTGTCGAAAATGGTGCGCGAATACCTGCCGGAACTGTTCCGCCACGAAGACGTGTCGAACCTGATGGAGCGCCTGACGGCCCTGTCGCCGAAGCTGGCCGGCGCGCTGGACAAGGCGCTGACGCACACGCAGATGCTGCGCGTGTTCCGTGTCTTGTTGGCGGAAAATGTGTCCCTGAAGGATATCGTGCCCATCGCCACCACCTTGCTCGACAGTTCGGAAACGACCAAGGACCCGATCTTGCTGGCGGCCGAGGTGCGTTGCGCGCTGCGGCGCCAGATCGTCAGCGGCCTGTTCGGCCAGAAGATGGAAATGCAGGCGTTTAATCTGGGTGGCGAACTGGAAAACATGCTGCTCGGTTCCTTGAACCAGGCGCGCCAGTCGGGCAAGGTGACCTTGGATAATTATCCGATCGACCCGCACCTGTTGTCGCAGTTGCAAGTGAACATGCCGGTGGCGCGCGAGCAGATGAAGCAGCAAGCCACGCCGCCGCTGCTGCTGGTGCTGCCGCAGATCCGTCCGCTGCTGGCCCGCTACGCGCGCCTGTTCGCGCCGGGCCTGCATGTGCTGTCGTACAATGAAATCCCGGAAAACCGCGAAGTGAGCATCATCGGCACGGTGGGCTAGTACGGTGAATTGAAAGAAAAACGGCGCCGCGGGCGCCGTTTTTTTATGTTGCTTTAATCCTGTTGCATCAATCCTGTTGCATCAATCCTGCTGCATCAATCCTGCTCGTCGATGGGCGGCAGCAGGTCGTGCTCCTGGCCGTCGGCCAGCAGCAGCACGGTGCCGCCCTGCGCCGCGTCTTCCGCGTCGCCATAGTCGTAGCCGAGCGGCGCCGCCACTTCCTTCGCGACAAAGATGGCCTCCTCTTCGGCTTCGGCTTCGGCCGCAGCCGCCGCGGGCGCATCGGGATCGGCCGCCGCTTCCGCTTCCGGCTGCGTCAGCAGCAGGGCCACTTCGGCCATGGCGCGGAACAGGGGCAGCGACAGCGAGGCGGCGCCCGCCTGCATCGGGTAATTGCCGTGCATGCGCTGTGCATGCAGCTGGCGATTCAGGCGGCAGCGCACCAGGCGCAGGCCCGCGCGCCGCACGGCGTCGGCGATCTCGGGCAGGGCCAGGCGCAGATGGCGCAGCGCGGCTTCCTCGTCGGCGGCCAGTTCCAGCAGCACGCCGTCGCCGGACGGCTCCATCTGGATCACCACCCGGCCGATGCCGATGATGATCAGCTCGACGCGCAGCGCCACCTTGCCGCGCCGCCTCGGCGTTGCCTCGTCGTCTACGTCGCTGGCCAGCACGCGCAGCAGCAGGCGCTGGCCGCCCCAGCCATACACGGCAAAGCGCCACGCTTCGCTGTCGACCGTCAGTGGCGGACGGGCGCCTTCGCGCAGCAGGGCCGGTTGCTGCTCGGCCATGAAGAGGTTGCCCGGCACGTGCTGGCCGCGCGCCTGTTCCTGCAGGGCCGCATATTGTTCGCCATAGGTCCTGACCATCACGCGCCACGAGGCGGCCAGCTGCGCCGCGTCGGGCGGCTGCCAGACGAGCTGGCGCGTGAAGAACAGCTGATTGACCTGCATGGCGCTGCTGTCGCGCGGCAAGGCGCCGCCCGTGCCGTCGGCATTGGGCTTGATGAGGGACGCCAGGCTGTCCTGGCCCTGCTTCTGCAGCTGGGCGGGCAGGGTGCCGGCGTCGGGTGCGGGCGCCATGTAGGGGCCGATCGGCACCAGCGGCTGCACCACGCCCGGCACCATCGGCGTCGCGGGGCTGACGTCGAAGCGCTGGGTAATCAGGGGCACCGGATTGCCCGATGAAATGCGGTCTATCGCCATGCCACTATGTCCAGATGAAAGTCTATAAGAGCCGGTGAGTCAGGCGGTATCAGCCATCATGGCTGCAACAGGGACAGTATCATTTTCTGCATGCTCTGGCTTTGCTTGAGCATCGCCGTGCTAGCCTGTAGCAACATTTGTGCCGACACCATGTTGGCGCTTTCCGCCGCGTAGTCGACATCCATGATACGGCCAATGGCAGCCTTGGTATTGGTGACCATGTTGGCCAGGTTGTTGTGCACGTGGTCGAGGCGGTTGCCCGCCGCGCCCAGGGCCGAGCGCACGCCGCCGACCTGGTCGAGCGCCGCCGCCAGCTGGTCGATCATGTTGTTGGCGCTGCCATTCGTGCCGATTTCGCTGCCGGCCGTGCCGCTGGCGGCAAAGTTGGCCGAAATGGCTTTCAGTATTGTGTCCAGGCTGACCATCTTGCCTGACACGTCGAACTGCATGGTTTCGTTGCTGCTGGCGCCGATCTGGAAGGCCATCGCCTCCGACAAGGTGCCCTTGCCGGCACTGCCGTTGCCCAGCAACAGGCCGCCGCCGTAGGAGGTGTTGGTCATGACGTTGTACAGCTCGAGCCCCAGCGCATCGTATTCGGACTGCATGGCGTCGCGGTCGGTCTGGTTGGACGAAGCGTCGGCCGCCTGCGTGGCCAGGTCTTTCATGCGCACCAGCATGTCGGTGACTTCGCCAAACGCGCCTTCGGCCGTCTGCAGCATCGAGGTGCTGTTCTGCGTGTTGCGCATGGCCACCGTCATGCCGCTGACCTGGGCACTGAGGCGCGTGGCGATCTGCAAGCCGGCGGCGTCGTCCATGGCCGAGTTGATGCGAAAGCCGGTGGACAGGCGCTGCATCGACGTCGCCAGCCGGCTTTGCGCACTGGCTGCGGCGCTTTGGGCGTACATTGCGGCGATATTGGTGTGAATGCTCAGCACAAGGCGGCTCCGGTGGGCGGTGAGGGTGAATCGGGTCTACCTTGTATAGGCGACTGCGCCGCCCGTATTGTTAAATCGAAAGGCAATATAGTCAAATTTATACGTTTCGCACATAAAAAAAGCCAGACCGCAGTCTGGCTTCGTTTGCTGGCCGCAAGCGGCCCGGCAAAGATTATTGCAGCAAGGACATGACCATCGAGGACATGCTGTTGCTTTGTTTCAGCATCGCGGTGCCGGCTTGCAGCAGCATTTGCGACGACGTCATGTTCGAGCTTTCGGTGGCGAAATCGACGTCCATGATGCGGCCGGTAGCGGCTTTGGTGTTGGTGGCGATGTTCGACAGGTTGCTGTTGACGTGGTCGAGGCGGTTGGCGGCGGCGCCCAGGGAGGAACGGATCGTGCCGACGTTGTCGATGGCATTTTTCAGCAGGTCGATCGTGGCGTTTGCCGTGCCGGTCAGTTCCGTGCCGACGCCGGCGCTGGTTGCCTTGAAGTTGTTGGCGGACAGGCCCTTCAGCGCGCCGTCCAGCGTGACCATGCCTGCTTGCACGGTGAAGTCCATGGTTTCCGACTTGGCGGCGCCGATCTGGAAGGTCATCTTGGCTTCCGAGAGGGTGCCCTTGCCGGTCGTGCCGTCGCCCAGCAAATTCTGGCCGCCGAACGTGGTATTGGTCATCACGTTGTACAGTTCCAGGCCCAGCGCGTCGTATTCGGCTTGCATGGCGGTTTTGTCGGCCGTGTTCGACGAAGCATCGGCAGCTTGCGTGGCCAGATCTTTCATGCGCACCAGCATGTTGGTGACTTCACCGAACGCGCCTTCAGCCGTTTGCAGCATCGAGGTGCTGTTTTGCGTGTTGCTCATGGCGACCGTCATGCCGCTGGTCTGTGCTTTCAGGCGGGTGGCGATCTGCAGGCCGGCAGCGTCATCCATTGCCGAGTTGATGCGGTAGCCGGTCGACAGTCGGGTCATCGAGGTCGACAGTTGCGATTGGGTCTTGGCGATCGAGTTCTGTGCGGACAGCGATGCGTTGTTGGTGTGAAGGCTCAGCATTGTATTGCTCCTGGTAAGTGAATTCGTCGAGCGGCAGGTAATTTCTTGCCCTCACCCCTACAAGGCGACAGGGGAACACCTTTCATTAAATTCCACACGGAAATTTTTTATCTGGCGCGCCGCCATGAAAAAAAGCCCCGGCAATCGCTTGCCGGGGCTTTCATGCAGCGCGAGGCGCCGGTGATTATTGCAGCAAGGACATGACCATCGAGGACATGCTGTTGCTTTGTTTCAGCATCGCGGTGCCGGCTTGCAGCAGCATTTGCGACGACGTCATGTTCGAGCTTTCGGTGGCGAAATCGACGTCCATGATGCGGCCGGTAGCGGCCTTGGTGTTGGTCGAGATGTTCGACAGGTTGCTGTTGACGTGGTCGAGGCGGTTGGCGGCGGCGCCCAGCGCCGAACGTACCACGCCGATGCTGTCGATGGCCGAAACCAGGCTGCCGATGGCGGCGTTGGCGCTGGCGGTCAGTTCGGTGCCCAGGCCAGCGGCGCCGAAGTTGGCGCTGGCCGAACCCAGTGCGGCGGTGACGCTGCCCATCGAGGTGGACAGGTTGATGCTCATCGTTTCCGATTTCGCGGCGCCGATCTGGAACGTCATGGCGCTGGCGATGGTGCCGCCGGTCAGCAGGGCTTGGCCGCCGAACGTGGTGTTTTTCATCACGTTGGACAATTCCAGGCCCAGTGCGTCGTACTCGGCTTGCATGGCGTCCTTGTCGGCCGTGTTCGACGAAGCATCGGCAGCTTGCGTGGCCAGGTCTTTCATGCGCACCAGCATGTTGGTGACTTCACCGAACGCGCCTTCAGCCGTTTGCAGCATCGAGGTGCTGTTTTGCGTGTTGCTCATGGCGACCGTCATGCCGCTGGTCTGTGCTTTCAGGCGGGTGGCGATCTGCAGGCCGGCAGCGTCGTCCATTGCCGAGTTGATGCGGTAGCCGGTCGACAGGCGGGTCATCGAGGTCGACAGTTGCGATTGCGTTTTGGCGATCGAGTTCTGTGCGGACAGCGATGCGTTGTTGGTGTGAAGGCTCAGCATTGTATTGCTCCTGGTAAGTGAATTCGTCGAGCGGCAGGTAATTTCTTGCCCTCACCCCTACAAGGCGACAGGGGAGCACCTTTCATTAAATTCCACACGGAAATTTTTATCTGGCGCACCGCCATGAAAAAAAGCCCCGGCAATCGCTTGCCGGGGCTTTCATGCGGCGCTAGGCGCCGGTGATTATTGCAGCAAGGACATGACCATCGAGGACATGCTGTTGCTTTGTTTCAGCATCGCGGTGCCGGCTTGCAGCAGCATCTGCGACGAGGTCATGTTCGAGCTTTCGGTGGCGAAGTCGACGTCCATGATCCGGCCGGTAGCGGCCTTGGTGTTGGTCGAGATGTTCGACAGGTTGCTGTTGACGTGGTCGAGGCGGTTGGCGGCGGCGCCCAGGGCCGAACGTACCACGCCGATGCTGTCGATGGCCGAAACCAGGCTGCCGATGGCCGTGTTGGCCAAGGTTTTCAGTTCGGTGCCGCCGGCGGTGCCGGCGAAGTTGGCGGTGGCCGAACCCAGTGCGGTGGCGACGCTGCCCATCGAGGTGGACAGGTTGATGGTCATCGTTTCCGACTTCGCGGCGCCGATCTGGAACGTCATGGCGCTGGCGATGGTGCCGCCGGTCAGCAGGGCTTGGCCGCCGAACGTGGTGTTGTTCATCACGTTGGACAACTCCAGGCCCAGTGCGTCGTACTCGGCTTGCATGGCGTCCTTGTCGGCCGTGTTCGACGAAGCATCGGCAGCTTGGGTGGCCAGATCTTTCATGCGCACCAGCATGTTGGTGACTTCACCGAACGCGCCTTCAGCCGTTTGCAGCATCGAGGTGCTGTTTTGCGTGTTGCTCATGGCGACCGTCATGCCGCTGGTCTGTGCTTTCAGGCGGGTAGCGATCTGCAGGCCGGCAGCGTCGTCCATTGCCGAGTTGATGCGGTAGCCGGTGGACAGGCGGGTCATCGAGGTCGACAGTTGCGATTGGGTCTTGGCGATCGAGTTTTGTGCGGACAGCGATGCGTTATTGGTGTGAAGGCTCAGCATTGTATTGCTCCTGTAGGATATATTCAGCGAGACGCGGTATTTTTCTGCTCTCACAAGCACAAGGCGGCTATTTCTGCTTATGTATTAAATGCTACATGGAAATATTTTTTATCTGACCGCTGGCCTGCGATGATTTTTTATTGTCATAGAAACCATATCTAAAAATATATTTTTAACTATTTTTCACGGCATCCCGCGCGCGCAATTGCTCTTCCGCAATTAACAGCCCCTGGTCGCGGCTGTTGATCCGCTTCGCCGGTGTGCCCGCATAGATTCCCCATGCCGGCAGGGACTTGGTGACCAGGCTGAGCGCGCCCACGGCGACGCCTTCGCCAAGCTGCGCGCCGGGCAGCACCACGCTGCCCGAGCCGATGATGACGTGCCTGCCCAGGTGGACAGTGCCACTTTTGCAGTTTGTAAATTCCGCCGGCACGGTTGGGTTGGTCATGCTGGCACCGCTGTAGTCATCGGTCTTGCTGTACAGGCGCACGCCTTGCGACAAGCCGGCGTAGTCTTCCAGCGTGATGCCGGCGGCGCCGGAAAGAAAGCCGCCGCCGCCGATATGCACGTAGTTGCCGATGTGGATATATCCGCCTGCCGCCGCCAGCGTGCTGTAGCCGTCGATGCGTACGTTGTTGCCGACCGCGATATTTTCGATGCCGATGATGGTGCAGTTCCTGGCAATGCGCACGTTGTGGCCGAGGCTGCGAAACCCCGCGTCGCGCAAGTCTTCTTCGGTGTAATAGCCGGGATTGAAAAGTTCAGACATGGTCATCCTTGTGCGGGTGTGCGGCACCGGCTTCTAGGTGGCGGCGCTTGCTTTCTGCCAATTCGGCAATGATGCGCAGCGCATCGCCGTCGTCGGCCGTCATGTTTTGCAGGAAATGCGCATTATTCTCGCGTATCCAGCGCAGCGGCAGTTCCCACCAGGCCAGCGCCAGCAGGGCTGCGCGCACTTCCTCGCTGAAGCGGAAGCGCAGCAGCCGCGCCGGCGTCCCTGCGTAAACGCCGTAGGGTTCGCTGCGGAAATCGGGCGGCACCAGCGTGCGCGCACCGATGACGCAGCCATTCTCGATGACCGCGCCGCCCAATATCATCGCCTCGTCGCCGATCCACACATCGTTCTTGATCACGGTATCGGCATATTGGGGAATCGGGCTGTTTTCCAGGCCCATGCCGCCCAATGCCAGAAGATACGTGGAAATGGTGCGCATGTCGTGCTGGCCGTTGAGGATGAAGCGCAGATTCGCGCCGCCGGAAACGTAGCGCCCGATTTGCAGGTGCTGCGCGGTCGAATCGTATTTGGCTTGCGAACCGATGCCGATGCCGGAACAGCGGCCGATGGTAAATTGCCCGAAGTCCGGCTCATTGCCCAGCCAGTTACGGAAAAAGCCATGCGGTATCAGGGTCTGTCCGCCACTTTTATAGGACAGCACGGTAAATTGTGCCGCCCAGCGATGGTCGTCGATGGTGCCGAAAAAGTCGGTGTCTGTGGAAATATTCATGGGGTCAGGCCGGCCTGTGCATGCTGCTCGACGATGGCGCAGATGGCATCGACCTGATCGAGGCCCAGGCCGGGATAGATGGGCAGGCAGATGATTTGCCGCGATGCTTGCAGCGCGTTCGGCAGATTACTGTGGGCGGCGGTCGGCATGCTGCGGTACATGGGGAAGTCGCTGATAAGCGGATAGAAATAGCGGCGCGCGTAGATATTCTCGTCCCGCAGCAGATGGAACAGTGCGTCGCGGCTGGTGCCGTAGGCTTCCTTGATGAGAATGGGGAAGTAGGAATGGTTGGCCGATTCCTCCTCTCCAGCGGGCAGGCAGTCGATGCCGGCGATGGCCGTCAGCCGTTCCCGGTAGCGCGCATCGATGGAGCGCCGCTGCAGGCGTGCTGCGTCGATGCCCTTCAATTGCAGCAGGCCGAATGCGGCGTTGATCTCGCTCATCTTGCCGTTGATGCCGGGCGCCACCACCGTCACTTCGTCGACGAAACCGAAATTTTTCAAATGGTCGATGCGCTGCTTGGTCTTGGCGTCGGGGCAGACGATCGCGCCGCCTTCAAAGGTATTGAAAATCTTCGTGGCGTGAAAACTCAGCACGGACAGGTCGCCGCAATTGAGCACGCTGCTGCCCTTGTGCCGCACGCCGAACGCATGCGCCGCGTCGTAGATGACTTTCAAGCCATAGTTGTCGGCGATCTTTTCGATGCGTTCCACGTCGCAGGGACGGCCATAGCAGTGCACCGGCATGATGGCTGTGGTGTGCGGCGTGATGGCTGCCTCGATCCTGGCAGGATCCATATTCAGGCTCAGCGGGTCGATATCGACAAAAATGGGTTTGATGCCATTCCACAGCAGCGAGTGGGCGGTAGCGACGAAGGAATAGGGCGTGGTGATGACTTCGCCGGTGATGCGCAGCGCCTGCAGGGCCGTGATCAGCGCCAGCGTACCATTGGTAAACAGGCAGATGTGCTTGACGCCCAGATAGTCGCATAGCGCCTGTTCCAGTTGCTGGTGGAACGGGCCGCCGTTGGTGAGGATTTTATTTTCCCAGATCTCTTCCAGATACGGCAGGAAGTCTTGCAAATCTGGCATGAGCGGCTGCGTGACGTAAATCGGCTTCTTGTCGCTCATGACTGCACCGCCTGCTTGCTGGCGTCGTCGGGCGCAATGGCGAACGATGCGGGCGGCAAGCCGCCGCACCAGCGCTGCCACATGGTGCGGAAAGCCTGTTCCATATTGTGGGCGATGGCGCGGGAGTCGGCCAGCGCAGACTCTTGCATGCGGTTGCGCAAGTCTGCGCGCAGGACGGCCAGTTGCATGATGTTGTTAGACAAGAATATTCCTTTCCGGACGAAATCGTCGTCGTCGGTCGCGATGAAGGCGTCGAGCCCCACATGCTGCAAGATGCAGGCGCCGGCATGGCTCGGTACGCTTGTACCCTTGAGCGTCAGCGTGGGCACGCCCATCCACAGCGCGTGCAGCGTGGTGGTGCCGCCCGTGTACGGGAAGGTGTCGAGGCAAAGGTCGATTTGCTGGTGCAGGGCCAGATAGCCGCCCAGGTGGGTGCGGCCGTGGAAGGTCAGGCGGTTGGCGGCGATGCCTTCCTGCGCGAACCAGGCTTGCAAGGTGGTGATGTCGCTGTCCTTTTGCATGGCAGCCAGATGCATTTTCGCTTCGGGTAGGGCCCGCAGCAGCTTTGCCCAGCGGGCGATGACGCCTGGGTTGAGCTTGCTGAGCCGATTGAAGCTGCCGAAGGTCAGGTAGCCGTTGCCCAGCGCTGGCGCGCGGACCAGCTCCGGGGAGTCCGACGATGGCAGGAAGGGCACGCTGGCGGGCAGCAGCACGACTTTTTCCGTGAAGTACTTTTCATCGACGTCGAATTGCGGATCCGTCAGGTAGTAATCCATGGTCTTCAGGCCCGTTGTGCCGGGATAGGCGATCCAGCTGACCTGAATCGGCGCCAGTTTGCGGCCAAAGGCCGTCAGGCGGTTGAAGGCAGTATGGCTGGACAAGTCGACCAGGATGTCGATGCCGTCTTCGCGGATTTTTTCCTGCAAGTTGCTGTCGCTCACCTCGATGATGTTTTGCCAATGCGGGAAATAGCCGCGCAGGCGCTGCGTGACGGCGTCTTCCAGCGTATTGTTGTAATAGGCATACAGGCTCAGGCCGGGGCTGGCGCTCAGGTGCGCGATCACGGGCACGACGAAATTGGACACCACGTGCGAATTGAAGTCGCCCGAGACAAAGCCGACCCTGATGCGCCGCGCGGGATCGTTGTCGTTGTGGAAGCCGTGGACTTCCGCTGTCCCGGCCGTGGACGGGCGGTCGAAGGCTTCGCCGAAGCGGCAATGTTCCTCAAACAGGCTTTGGGCGTCGATATCGATGCTATGGCTGAGGCAAAACAGCAGACCGCTGTGGCTTTCCGGAATATGCGGTGCCACCGTCCGCGCGCGATAGCCGCTGGCGATGGCTTGCTCCAAGTGGCCTTCGGCATGGAGTAGCGAGCACAGGTTGATTTCCGCCGCTGCGTAGTCGGGCTTGATTTCCAGGGCGCGCTGGAACGCGGCCAGCGCCTCCTTGCTTTTGCCCATGGTGCGCATGACATTACCTAAATGAAAATGCAATTCTTCATCATCTGGTTCGGATTCCATGGCCGTGTTGAGGCACGTCAATACATCCTGATACTGTTTCAGCGCCAGGTAGGCGGCGACCAGATTGTTCCGTGCCGCCCGGTAAGCGGGTTTTATCTGCAGCGCGCGCTGGAAGCTGCGCACGGCGTCCTGCACATTTTTGTTTTCGTGCAGCGCCTGGCCGAGCCGGTTGTGCGCTTCAGCGTCGTCGGGCAGTGCAAGGGTGGCGGCGCGGAAGCTGTCGGCAGCGGCGCCAAACTGTTTCTGGCGCAGCAGCGCATTGCCCAGGTTAAATGCCGCCAGTGCGTAGTCCGGCTTCAAGGCAAGGGCGCGGCGGTAGCTCGCCACGGCCTCGTCCAGCCGGTTTTCTGCCTGGAGCAGGTTGCCCAGGTTGCAGTGCGCCTCGGCGAACGCCGGCTCGATTTCCAGTGCCCGCAGGTAGCATTCGCGGGCTGCATCGAGTTTTCCGGCCGTTTGCCAGGCATTGCCCAGGTGGCCATGAGCCTGCGCATCGTGCGGCGTCAGTTCCACCGTCCGCTGCAGCGTGGCGAGTGCATCCTTGCCTTGCAGTTGCAAGGCCGTGCCCAGCACGCTCCAGCCGAATGGCGAGTCGGGATAGGTTGCCAGCAATTGCCGGCAGGCCGCTTCCATCTGCGCATGCTGGCCTGCCTGGTACAGTTGTACGATCTGGTCCATTTCCGGCTGCGAAGGCGACAGGGCCGCCAGCGCGACGGCTTCCTGCGCCTGCCGGCGCAGCGCTTGCGAAGCATCATTGTCCAGTCCGCGGGCGATGGCGGTGTCGACGATGTCGAGCGCTTCGTCGGGCTGTCCCGCCTGCAGCAATCCCTGCGCATAGGACAGCCAGAACTGGCCTTCGTCCGGGGCGACGGACAGCGCCTTGCGCAAATACGGCAGGCTGGCCACGTGCTGGCCTACTTGTCCGGCCAGCAAGCCCAGGTTGTGGTTGGCGATGGCATGGTAGGGATGATCCTGCAGGATCGACAGGTAAATCTCTTCCGCCTCGGCAAAACGCCCTGCCTGGTGTTCAGCAATGGCTTGCTGTAATTCGGTGTCGGGGGAGACTGCGGGAGGGAGGGTTGGGTGCATGGGCTGAGGCTGGAGAAATGTTTAGCAACGGGAATTGTAACTGGTGACAGTGCCCGCGAGAAACTTTCCGAGGGGAATTTGTTGACGCACGCCGCGCGAATGCGCACTTGCTGTTGCAGTTGATCCAAAGTGCGGGCAATTCTGATCCTTCCGACAAAAAAACAGCGCACCGCCGGATGGGAGTGCGCTGTTCTGGCCGATTGTCAGCCGGTGCTGCGGAACCTTGCGATTACATATTCGGATAGTTCGGGCCGCCGCCGCCTTCCGGTGTCACCCACACGATGTTCTGCGTCGGGTCCTTGATGTCGCAGGTTTTACAGTGCACGCAGTTTTGCGCATTGATCTGCAGGCGTTCGGCGCCGTCGTCGTTCTTCACGAATTCGTACACGCCGGCGGGACAGTAACGCGCTTCCGGACCCGCATACGTGGCCAGGTTGACATCGACGGGCACGCTGGCGTTCTTCAACGTCAGGTGGATGGGCTGGTCTTCCGCGTGGTTCGTGTTCGAGATGAACACAGACGACATCTTGTCGAAGGTCAGCTTGCCATCGGGTTTCGGATACACGATCTTTTTCGACTGGGCCGCCGGTTTCAGGCATTCGTGGTCGCCATGCGAGTGGTGCAGGGTCCACGGCGCCTTGCCGCGGAAGATCAGCTGGTCGATGCCCGTCATCAGGCTGCCCAGGTACAAACCTTTCGACAGCCATGGCTTGACGTTGCGCGCCACGTGCAGTTCTTCATGCAGCCAGGATTTCTCGAACGCAACAGGGTAGCTCGTCAGTTCGTCGTGCTGGCGCTGTTCGCCCAGCGCGCCGAAGGCCGCGTCCGCCGCCAGCATGCCGCTCTTGATGGCCGCGTGGCTGCCCTTGATGCGGCTCATGTTCAAAAAGCCCGCATCGCAGCCGATCAGCGCGCCGCCGGCAAACACCAGCTTCGGCAGCGATTGCAGGCCGCCGGCCGCAATGGCCCGCGCGCCGTACGAGATGCGCTTGCCGCCTTCGAAGAACTTGCGGATTTCCGGATGCGTTTTATAGCGCTGGAATTCCTCGTACGGCGACAGGTAGGGGTTTTCGTAGTTCAGGCCCACCACGTAGCCGACCATCACCTGGTTGTTTTCCAGGTGGTACAGGAAGGAGCCGCCATAGGTTTTCGTGTCCAGCGGCCAGCCGCTCGAGTGGATCACCAGGCCCGGCTTGTGCTGGGCCGGGTCGATTTCCCACAATTCCTTGATGCCGATGCCGTACGATTGCGGGTCCTTGCCGGCGTTCAAGTCATACTTGGCCATCAATTGCTTGCCCAGGTGGCCGCGCGCGCCTTCGGCGAACAGGGTGTATTTGGCGTGCAATTCCATGCCCAGCTGGAAGTCGGGACCGGGCTCGCCGTCGCGCTTGACGCCCATGTTGCCGGTCGCCACGCCTTTCACGGAGCCGTCGTCGTTGTAGAGGATTTCCGCGGCAGGGAAGCCGGGGAAGATTTCCACGCCCAGGTTTTCCGCCTGCTGGCCCATCCAGCGCACCACATTGCCCAAGGAGACGATGTAGTTGCCATGGTTTTCAAAGCAGGCCGGCACGGCGAAGCCTGGCGTCTTGTACGCTTTCGTTTCGGTCAGGAACAGGATGCGGTCTTCCGTTACTTCCGTGTTCAGGGGCGCGCCCAGTTCTTTCCAGTTCGGAATCAATTCCGTCAGCGCTTTCGGGTCCATGATGGCGCCCGACAGGATATGCGCGCCCAGTTCGCCGCCTTTTTCCAGCACGCAGACGGACACTTCCTGGCTCTTTTCAGCGGCCAGCTGCTTCAGGCGGATCGCCGCGGCCAAGCCTGCGGGGCCACCGCCGACGATCACCACGTCATACTCCATGGTTTCGCGCGGTCCGTACTGTTCAACTAAGTTATTAGGCTGTGTCATGGTCTCGATTTATAGTCACTCAATTAGGTAGCAAGGATAGGGAATAAAGCATCATCGGGGAAATTTAAGCACGAGTGTGCTTGTTTTTGACGAGGATTGCAACTTTGGCGCCATTTTGCGTGACATTGCCCCTCGCCGCAATCTAAATCCGGCCATTTTGTGTAATGATGGCGTTTACTTTTGCTCGAGTGCGCGGCGGGGGAATTTGCCGGATTGCCATGGGCATGGCGTAAAGTGTTGTTTAAAATAAAACAGGAGTAGCTCGTGGGCATAGAAGTCAATTTCGAGGGCAAGATTGCCCTGATTACCGGCGCATCGAGCGGCCTCGGCGCGCGCTTTGCGAAAGTGCTGGCCCAGGCCGGCGCGCAGGTCGTGCTGGCGTCGCGCCGCACCGAACGCCTGAAGGAATTGCGCGCCGAAATCGAGGCGGACGGCGGCGCCGCGCACGTGGTGTCGCTCGACGTGACCGACTTTGCCAGCATCAAGTCGGCCATCGCCCATGCGGAAACGGAAGCGGGTCCCATCGATATCCTCGTCAACAATTCAGGTGTCTCCACCACGCAACGTCTGGTCGACGTCACGCCCGAAGATTACTCGTTCGTGATGGACACCAATCTGCGCGGTTCGTTCTTCGTGGCCCAGCAGACGGCCAAGCGCATGATCGCGCGCGCCAAGGGCGACCCGAAGAAACAGCACCGCATCATCAATATCGCCTCGATGGCCGGCTTGCAGGTGTTGCCGCAGATCGGCGTGTACTGCATGAGCAAGGCGGGCATGGTGCACATGACGCGCGCCATGGCCGTGGAATGGGGTAAATATGGCATCAACACCAACGCCATCTGCCCCGGCTACATTTCCACCGAGATCAATGAAGATTATTTCGCTACCGAGCAGGGCAAGAAACTGATCGAAATGCTGCCGAATAAACGGCCGGGCAAGCCGGAGGACCTCGACGGCCTGCTGCTGTTGCTGGCGGGCGAGGATTCGCACTTCATCAATGGCGCGATTATCTCCGCCGATGGCGGCATGAGTACTTTTTAACGCCATAAAACCTGCTGCGCGTCGCGCTTTGCGGCCTGCGATGCTCACCGTGCTAGAGCACGGTTGCGCTTCTCAACCACAAATCGCTGCCGCTCGCGACGGTTTTACTTGGCTTTAAACGAAAAGTCACCCTGGCTGCAGCCCTAGCGCTGCAGCTGCAGTCCCACCAGCTTGTGCACCAGCTCCGACGACGTCGAGGCGGCGAACTTGCGCATCAGCTTGGCGCGGTGCATTTCCACCGTGCGGGGGCTGAGGTCGATCTGGCGGGCGATGACCTTGCTGGTCTTGCCTTCCACCAGCAGGGCGGCGATTTCGCGCTCGCGCGGGGTCAGTTCCGCCGTCACGGGACGTTTCTCGCTGACATCCTCGAACGTCCAGATGCCCGCTCCCAGCGGTTGATTCGGCAGCATGGCGTGGCCCGTCACGTGGCACCAGAACAATTCTCCATTGCTGCGGCGCATGATGCGCTCGTCCGAATAGCGGCCCCTGGCGTTCATGATGGGGATGATGCGGTCACCCGTGCGCAGGAATTCGTCGTGCGTGGGGTAGAGTACTTCGAAGGACTGGTCGTCGAGCTGGGCGCGCGCATAGCCGAACATGGCCGCCAGCGCTTCGTTGCAGCTGCGCATGATGCGGTTTTCCGACATGCACATGCCCACGGGCGCGTGCAGGAAGATGCTTTCATAATCGATGGCTGACGCGGCGTTCATCTGATGCGTATCACTCTCACAGGGGGATTGCCGGCACGGCGCCGGTAGTTCTACGGTATTGTACTTTCCACTCGCGTATTTTATGCTGAGACGCTGCCTGAGTCATGGACTCAAGACCAAAGCTTAACAAAAGATAGAGGGACACCCATGAATAAAGTTTATCCTGACGCCGCCTCGGCGCTGGCCGGTATCGTCCAAGATGGCCAGACCATCGCCGTCGGCGGCTTCGGCCTGTGCGGCATTCCCGAAGCCCTGATCGGCGCCTTGCGCGATTCGGGCGTGACGGGCCTGACGGCCATTTCCAACAACGCCGGCGTGGACGGCTTCGGCCTGGGCCAGCTGCTGACCACGCGCCAGATCAAGAAAATGATCGCCTCCTATGTGGGTGAAAACAAGGAATTCGCGCGCCAGTACCTGGCCGGCGAGCTGGAACTGGAATTCACGCCGCAAGGCACCCTGGCCGAGAAGCTGCGCGCCGGCGGCGCCGGCATCCCCGCCTTCTTCACCAAGACGGGCGTGGGCACCATCGTTGCCGACGGCAAGGAACTGCGCGAATTCGACGGCGAACAATACGTGATGGAACGCAGCCTCGTGGCCGACGTGGCCCTGGTCAAAGCCTACATGGCCGACCGCGCCGGCAACCTGATCTACCGCAAGACGGCGCGCAATTTCAACCCGAACGTGGCCATGGCGGGCAAGATCACCATCGTGGAAGTGGAAAAACTGGTCGAAGTGGGCGAGATCGACCCGGACCAGGTCCACACGCCGAGCATCTTCGTGCACCGCATCGTGGTCAACGCGAACCCGGAAAAACGCATCGAGCAGCGCACCGTGCGCGCCGACTAAATACAAGATTGGGAGATGATCATGGCTTGGACAAGAGATGAAATGGCCGCGCGCGCGGCTAAAGAATTGCAGGATGGCTTTTATGTGAACCTGGGCATCGGCTTGCCGACCCTGGTGGCCAACTATGTGCCGGACAATATCGAAGTGTTTTTGCAGTCGGAAAACGGCTTGCTGGGCATCGGCCCGTTCCCGCTCGATGCCGAAGTCGATGCCGACCTGATCAACGCCGGCAAGCAGACCGTCACGGCCCTGCCGGGCGCGGCCTACTTCAGCTCGGCCGATTCCTTCGGCATGATCCGTGGCGGCAAGATCAACCTGGCCATCCTGGGCGCCATGCAGGTGTCGGAAAAGGGCGACCTGGCGAACTGGATGATTCCAGGCAAAATGGTCAAGGGCATGGGCGGCGCGATGGACCTCGTCGCCGGCGTCAAGCGCGTCGTCGTACTGATGGAGCACGTGGCCACGGCCAAGGATGGCACGACGTCGCACAAGTTGCTGAAACAATGCGACTTGCCGCTGACGGGCGTGGGCGTGGTCGACGTCATCATCAGCGACCTGGGCGTCATCGACGTGACGGAAAACGGCTTGAAGCTGGTGGAACTGGCGCCTGGCGTGACCAAGGAGCAAGTGCAGGCGGCCACGGGCGCGGAACTGGACGTTTCCGCCGTCTGAGCGGCTCGTTGCCTGTCCAGTCCTAAAATAGGTTGACAGTATTTATTGCTGCACAAACGCCCGATGCACCGCATCGGGCGTTTTGTACTTCAAGGCCGGATGTGGTCGTTCCTGGTTGTATATCCGCACCGATTGCGCCACCATTTTGCTCGCCTGTTGCAGGTCTGCAGGTCGATTCAGCAAGAACTCGCCTTTCAGAATGCCATTGATACGTTCGGCCAGCGCATTCTGATAGCAGTCGTAGCCGTCGGTCATGGAGCAAGTCAGTCCATGACGACGATGAATTTCTTGATAGTAAGTCGAGCAGTACTGGATGCCCCTGTCTGAATGAT